>JAGPUU010000226.1 GCA_018067325.1 Amphritea sp. | reverse complement strand
TGAATACCCTGTTTGCTCTGGGCAGCTGGACAAATAAGAAAGATCAGACGTTTAACCTGTCTGTCGATTATCGTTTCAGTCCTGTGCTGATGACAACCACAGCGATTCAGAGCCAGTCAGTAAATACGTTAAGCGAACTACTGGCAAAAGGTATTACTGAAGATGAAGCTCGACAATACGCGCTTGATCGCACCACTCGAAGCTTTACCACCACGCTTGGGATGGTGCAGCCGATCACCGATGATTTTCAGGTCAGCGGCGACCTGACAATCACAAAACAAGGTGATAGTGAAACATCTGGTGGAGTGGAGGGTTTCGAGGGTACTGATTATGAATACTCACTGTTTATTCAGGCGATCGGAAATAACCTGATTAAACAAGGTGATCTGGGCATTGTTGGCATACGCCTGACCGATGCAACCACCAGCCAGCGAATAGGGCTTACGTTTAACAGCCGCTATCCGGTCAATGATAAGTTACGAATCAATCCACGGTTTCAAACAGAACTCCGTGAAAACACAGACGATAACACATCTCAATGGTATGTCCGCCCCTCTGTCCGCTTTGAATATCGCTGGACACGGAAAACTCGCTTCGAATTTGAGGCAGGTGGAGAGATATCTAACCGCGAGCTAACAGACGATACCAGCGAAACAAACAGCTATTACATTAACTTAGGCTATCGGCACGACTTCTAGTCTATCTTAAGAGCGATTCTCACATTCACTATTACTAATATAACAAAAGTAATAGTGAATGTGATTTATCATAAAAACATTCACGATGTTTGATTGATTATTAACTATTTGGTGATTGTTAATAATGTCTTTTCTCATCTAAACTAAACAAGCGTTATATGACGACTACAGATTGGAATGGATTTCTTATGAGCTGAGTCCACTGAGAAAAAAACAAAAGGATGTGTGGATGGGAAATGCCGACGCATTACATATTGATGACAAAGAATTAATACAGCAACAGATTAAAGAATGGTTTACCTCTCGTAAAAAAATCACCGATGAGCTTTTTAATCGGTCGCTGTCGTTAGTTAAGGAACAGACTGGTTCAACCAGCCTGCCACTTATGCTTTTAAAGCTTGGTCAGGTAAGCGCTGAAGATCTTGCTATCTGTCTGGCTGAAATAACCCAGTTACGCAAAGTATCATTCGAAGACTTTCCTGCTGAACCTGCATGTGACAACCTTATTGCAGAAAACTTTCTCAAACAACACTCAGTCATTCCGCTTGCGTTTAGCAACAACATACTCACACTGGCCATGCTCGATCCCAGTGACCATTTCGTTATTAAAAGCACTAAATTAGCTTCGGGCGCTGAAAGAGTTGATCCGGTTGTCATTAGTAAAACAGATCTCGACACACTATATGATCAGTTTTATGGTGATGGTCAGTCACAGTTAGGTAAAATTGCCGATCAGATAGAAGAGTCATCTAATAACAGTGACGCCGATGTTGAACAACTCCGGGATATGGCCAGCGAAGCACCGGTTATCCGACTGGTCAACTTATTAATCCAGCGCGCCTGTAAAAGCAACGCTTCTGATATTCATATAGAGCCCTTCCACGATAAACTTAAGGTCAGATTTCGCTGTGACGGTTTACTCCAGGAAGTGGAATCACCTCCTGCGCATCTGAGTGCAGCGGTTATATCCCGCATAAAAATTATGGCACACATGAATATCGCTGAACGCAGACTTCCTCAGGATGGTCGGATAGACCTCCGTGTTCAGGGTCAGACTATCGATATCAGGGTATCCAGCATCCCCACTGTACATGGCGAAAGCGTGGTAATGAGGATACTTCAGCGAGACAGTCTGGTTCTGGACTTTGAAAGTTTAGGCCTTAGCGGAGAACCTTTGGCTCGATTAAAAAGCGCACTGGATAAACCCAACGGTATGATTCTAGTGACTGGCCCTACCGGTAGTGGCAAATCAACAACTCTCTATACCGCTATGCAAGGCTTGAACACTGAACAAAGAAAAATAATTACTGTCGAAGACCCTGTTGAATACCAACTGGAAGGTGTTAACCAGATTCAAGTTCGCTCTTCAATCGGTCTGGACTTCGCCACTACCCTGCGCTCTATCGTTCGGCAAGACCCGGATATCATCATGGTAGGTGAGATGCGAGACTTGGAAACCGCCAAAATCTGTATTCAGTCAGCCCTAACTGGCCACCTTGTTCTGTCCACCCTGCATACCAATGAGGCTGCAGGTAGCATTACCCGGTTACTCGATATGGGTGTGGAAGACTACCTGTTAACCTCAACTCTACTATGCGTAGTCAGTCAGCGTCTGGTTCGCAAACTCTGCCAACATTGTGCAGAACCGTTTCAACCAATGCCTGAAATTCTGGAACGATTAAGTCGCAACAGCGGCCATACTATCAACCCCGATAGCAAACTTTACACCCCTGTTGGATGTGAACATTGCCGTAGCACCGGTTATAACGGACGAATTGCCATATCTGAGGTCCTGCCAGTCGATGATCATATCCGTCGCCAGATAATGCAGAACTGTGATGCAAGAGCTCTACAGAAGCTCGCTGTAGAGCATGGCATGCAGACCATGTATACCGACGGTTGCAGTAAAGCATTAGCTGGAATGACGACCCTGGAAGAAATCCTGCGCGTCACTCAGGAGAGCTGAGATGACAACCTTCTATTATAAAGCTATCGGAAATAACGGCGAACTAACTGAAGGCAGCATCTCCGCCGATAATCGGGAAGAGGTGATTATCCAGCTACAGGCTAGCGGTAAGGTTCCCATCTATGCCGATAGCCAACAACCGAAAAGCCATAAGCAGAAGGCTAAAAAGACTGTACGATTCAAGTCTGCAAGCAGTGAACTTATTATGGAGTTCACTCAGGAACTGATGTATCTGGTTGAAGCTGGAATTCCTCTCGACCGAAGCCTTGAAATTCTGCAACAGGGGACCCCTTCCGCTCTCCTGCAAGGTCTGATTCACGAACTACGTCAGCAATTGCGGGGCGGTCAGACCTTCAGCCAAGCTTTGGAGAAGTTTCCACGCTATTTCAACCCACTCTATATAAGCCTCATTCGTGCCGCTGAAGCGAGTGGTCAGATAGGGCGAGGGTTAGAAACACTATGTCAGCACCTTGAACGTAGCCAGCAACTCAAAGAAAAGGTTTCAGCCGCCCTCCTCTACCCAATTATTCTTTTAGGTGTCTCGCTACTTTCAATATTGATGATACTCCTCTACGTAGTACCACAATTTGCCGACATCATCGCCGGTTTTAGTAACGAGCTCCCACCCGAAACCCGCTTTGTTATGTGGCTTAGCCAGATGTGCATCGACTATGGCGTCTATTTTCTGGGGGTATTATCGCTCCTGCTTATCATAGCTTACCGAACTATCTCAAGTGGCTCGGATGCCGCCTGGTGGGACGCTTTACGGCTAAACTTGCCATTGATCGGACCGCTACATATTAAGATTGAATACTCCCGATTCTGCCGAAGCCTGGGCAACCTGATCAACAGCGGAGTGCCTATGCTTAACAGTATTGAGATGTCCAGTGCTGCGTTCAGTAATAACACACTGTTAAAAGAGATATCCATTGCTGCCACTCATATGCGAGAGGGTGGGCGACTGTCCGATCAGCTAAGAAACAGTAAGCGGGTACCACCGCTGGTAGTACAGTTAACTCAGGTCGGAGAAGAAACCGGAGAGCTACCCGGTATGCTATTAAAAACTGCCGATATTTACGATCGCCAGATAGAAACAGAAACTCAGAAACTGCTGCACATTCTGGAGCCTGCATTAATTTTGTCGCTGGGATTTATAATTGCTGTGCTGATTATGTCGCTTTTGTCCGCGATCATCGGGATTAACGACATAGCACTCTAAACAAGGAGATACGTGTGAGAAATAAGTCAACCTACCAACAACGAGGCTTCACCCTACTCGAGATTCTTGTCGTGTTAGTTATTCTGGGTCTGCTCGCTGGATTGGTAGGGCCAAGGGTCCTGAAGCATCTGGATAGCTCTAAAACCAAGACAGCGATGCTCCAGATCCAAGAGCTTGGCGCGGCCCTTGACATCTATCGGCTTGAAGTTGGCCGTTACCCCAATACCGAGCAAAGCCTGGATGCACTTATCAATGCCCCGGAAGGCCTAAGTAGTTGGAACGGTCCCTATCTGAAGAAAAAAGTAGTCCGCATGGACCCATGGGGACACGAATACCACTATAAATTCCCTGGAGAATTTGGTGAATATGATCTCTTCTCGCTGGGAGCGGATAACAATGAGGGCGGTCAGGGAGAAAATGCAGATATCGTCAGCTGGAAGTAATAACTTTGAAGTAAAGTAATTAACAAGGGATAACGAAGGGGCTCCAGTGCAAACCTATTCAGAGCAACACGCCGGCTTTACCTTGCTGGAACTGCTGGTCGTTATGGCCATAGCAGGGATGTTGCTTGCGTTGATTGTTCCTCGCTTCGGATCTGCATTTTCTGGAGCCCAGTTTCAAAAACAGGTTCGAGTACTGACCTCCACCCTTAATCAAGCGCGAAATAAAGCCAGTGCAACAGGCCAAATAATTAGGCTGGAGCTATCAGCGACTGATCGTAGTCTTATTGATGCATCAGGGGTATCGCTATTCAGCTGGTCTGAAGATACCCAACTGATATTTATCGATAAAGAGCATCGTCCCCTCGAATCAGGTTACCTTCTGTTTATACCTGATGCCGGAAGTAATGGTGCAACCCTGCAATTGAGCCAACAACTGGAGAAACAAAAGCGTCAGGTAGAATTCAGTATCAGTTGGCTGACCGGAGGGGTGAGCTATGAAACGCTCTGAATTACAGCATGGCTTTTCCCTACTGGAAGTATTGGTTGCTATGATCATTGCAGCACTGACTCTGGGTGTGATTCTAAACCTGTTCTCCGGAGCTGCTAAAAGCGCGGCGATTAACTCAGATTATCGAAACGCAATTCAAGTCGCTGAAAGTACTCTTGAACAACTGGCCAGCAATCCATTACGAGGTAATGATCTGGAGGGAAATATCTCCCGATATCGCTGGCGAGCCAGTATCTCACCCTGGGAAAGTAATAATGAACAACCTATACGATACCCTTTCATGCTCTATCAGATCGAGGTTCAAGTTAGTTGGGGAGAGCGCCAGGATTATCCGGTGGTATTGAAGACCCTGCGGCTGGGCGCCCGGTCATGAACAGGCGATTAAACAAACCAGCCAGCAACTCGATAAACATCCAGGTGTTCAGATCTTCCGGCTTCACACTGCTTGAAATGATGGTTGCTATGGTTATCACTACCATCCTGTTAACGGTTGTTTATGGTAGTTTCTATCAGGGTATTCGCAGCTGGCACACGATATCAATTCACACTGATAATGAACAACAGCAATACCTTCTACGCCAGCATCTGCGTCAACAGTTACAAAACTGCCTGCTAATTTCGACCAGTAAAGCCCGCAACAGCGCAATAGAATTTAAGGGGAAGAAAAATAGTATTGAGTTTGTCTCTGAACTATCTCCACTGCAGGGAGATGCCGGTTTATACAGTTACAGAGTGACACTGAGAAGCGAACCAGCCGGACTCGATATTCAGATATTACCTTATGGAACTGATAATGAGTCATTACAACAACAAATCACCCTGAATACCGACACTCCTCTGCTGGTCGAATACAGTGATTCAACCGGTAACAACATAAACTGGATTGAACGCTGGCCACACAAAAACAGACTCCCACAGCTCATCCGCATATATCAACCTGACACAGATCAGCCCGACTGGCTTCCTCTGACTATTCAGTCCAGGAGGCATCGCCATGCAATATGATCTGAGAATATCTGACATTCAACTTTCATACTTAAAACATCATCGTTCTACTGAAAAAGGTGTCGCCCTGTTAAGCGTGCTCTGGGTGGTTACTATCCTATCTTTGCTGGCTGGCAGCTTAGTGGCAAGTCAACGCTCCAGCACCGACACAACCCGTCAATGGATATACCAAGCACAGGCAAGATACGCTGCCGAAGCCGCTGTTCATTTAACGCTGTATAACCTACTGAGCCATCAGCTTCAGCCTGGATCTGAAAGCACGGAAGAGGAAGAACCCCCGATATACGCAGGCTTTAAGCTATACAACACAATATTCAGTGAAGCAGGCAAAGCGGATATCAATAAGATATCTGAACCGCTGTTACGCAAGATAATTCAGGGTGTATTAGATGACCCGCAACGGGCCGACGCTATCTCAGACAGCATTCTCGACTGGCGTGACGGGGATGAACTGGTACGGCTTAATGGTGCTGAACGACGTGATTATCTGATGGCAGATCACCCATTTTTACCCACCAACCAACCCTTTAAAAGTGTCGCTGAGCTTCAGCGAGTGATGGGTATGACACCCCCGTTATATATGCAGTTAAAACCGTTACTGACAATCTATTCAGGCCAGAATAATGTTGATATGGCTGCTGCACGACCTGAGCTTTTAGAAGCGATGGGAATTACTACCAATCAATCTCGCCGTTTTTTCAATGCCGGTAGCAGTCGATTATTGGAAATATCATCCCGGGTTGAAACACCAGGATTCAGCGGAATTCAACTTACCTCTACGATTGCTCTACAACCGGGCAACATCAGAGAACCTTTTCGCATACTTGCATGGGATTACACAGTTCCTGGATTAACAGAAATGGCAGCCGAGCTTCAGCCAGAACAAGGAAGTAATAATGCTTCAAAACAATAATAAAAATTCCCCGGATGATAACAGCCTACTTGGCTGGGACCTCCTATTTCAAAGAAGTAGCGATGCTATGTTGATGGTAGATTCAGCGCTGAATATTATTGACGCTAATGAAGCCGGCTTAAAGATCTGTAACATTGGCCGAAACCTCAGCGACATCGAAAGCATTAACAGCAAGCAGGACGAGCGCCGCACAATCACTAGCAGCGTCCGCTGGACCCTCGAACATATGACAAGTTCTGAGAGTAGGGTTATCTTTCTCAAACAAAATAACGCCGATGTTGAAGTGGACATCTATCCTGTCGCCAAACCCAGCCGAGGGGCGGTGATTATTATAAAAGAGCCAACCGAGTCTCTTAATCATAGAGTTTTTAAAGACGAACCAGAGAAACTATACCGACTGGGAATGACCGCCGCCGGGATTACTCATGAGCTTAGTAATCCAGTAAGCGCACTCTACAGCCAACTTGAACTGATGCAGAGTAAGTTGGATAAACCTGATACCGAACTAAGAACCTGTTTGGAATTAGTCAGCAGAATCAGGACAATATTGCGCGAACTGTCTGGCATAATGGAGGATAACTCTCCACTTGAAAACCGTAGTATAGACCTGAGCCTATTTATTCCAAATACACTGAATCTACTTAAGCTTTGTCCCCAAAGTCGAGAAACGGGTATTTTTCATACAATTGATGCAAATCTTCCATTGCTGGATATAAGCGAGAAGCACCTTATGCTATTACTCGATAATATCTGTGATAATGCTATCAAAGCTGCTGGTGAGGGGGGAAGAATAGATATCATCGCCCGCCCCTCCGATACCAGAGGGATTGAAATAAGTCTGACTAATAGCGGTCGAAATTTAAACACTGAAACACTGACTCAAAATGACCTATATAGCCGTGGGATGGGGGTAGGTCTTTTGATTACTCGCCAAATTATCGAAAGCTATCAGGGCTCAATGAATATTTCCAGAACCAATGATGGTAGCACACAGGTGCTGCTCTGTTTCCCGGCAGAATGCTGCCGTGAGCCATTAGATACTGAAAAGATCTGCACCGAAGGCCGGGGAGTTAGCAATGAGTGACATTCTGATAATCGAAGATGAACCGGTTCTCAATGAGAACCTGAATCAGTTTCTGAGTAGTAAAGGCTACCAGGTACATTCGGCTAATTCGAAAGCGACCGCTAAAGCACTACTTTCGGAGCATCTGTTTGATGTAGTACTGAGCGATATGCGATTACCCGACACAAATGGCACTGAGCTGATCGAACATATAAAAGAGGTCGCCCCCTCCAGCATTATTTTGGTAATGACAGCCTACAGCTCACTTGAAACAGCCCTTGATGTATTTCACTGTGGTGCTCACGACTACATCATCAAACCATTTCCGCTTCAGGAGATGGAGCATAAAGTTGCGAACGCCTTACAGTACAAGCAGCTTCTTAATGAAAATGCCAACCTGCGTAACAGGCTGCAACAGGATTCTGAAAACATCGAGATGCTGGCAGGTAGTAGTGCTCAGATATGCGAGCTTCGACGACTCATAGATAAGGTTGCCATAACCAACACCAACGTCCTGATACAAGGTGAAAGCGGTACCGGTAAAGAACTGGTGGCCCAGTCGATACATATGAAATCACTTAATTCAGAAGGCTTGTTCGTTCCAGTCAACGTAGCAGCGATTCCCGACGGCCTGGTTGAAAGCTATCTATTCGGACATGTAAAAGGATCCTTTACCGGCGCTAATCAGACCCGGGAAGGCGCTTTCCGTATGGCGTCTGGAGGCACGTTATTTCTCGATGAAATCGGTGAGATGCCATTGCACATCCAAAGTAAACTGCTCCGCGTGTTAGAAGATAATCAAGTCTATCCCGTAGGTAGCGACTCCTCAGTGCCGATAGATACGCGAATTATCTGCGCAACCCACAGAGACCTCGAAAAAATGGTGGTCGATGGAGAGTTCCGTGAAGACCTCTGGTACCGCCTCGATGTAGTAAACCTCAAAACCCCACCTCTTCGGGAACGGATGGATGATATTCCTGCACTGGTTACTCTTATCATAGAACGACTAAAGATAGAGCTAAAACGACCTGTCATGGATATCGATAACGATGTTATCCACCATCTGATGAATCAACCCCTTAAAGGAAATGTCAGAGAACTCAAAAACATTCTCGAAAGAGCCGCCGTCTTATGTGATGACAACACCATCCGGGTAAAAGACCTTGCCTTACAGTCCAGTGATCTGGTCAACCTGCAGCTTGATGAAAGTGGCTCTCTTTCGGACCTAAATACGGCTGTCGAGAAATTTAAACAACAGCATATTGTTGCAGCACTGGAAAGTACTGAAGGATGCCGGGAATCAGCAGCACGTTTACTCGGTTTGTCCACTGCAACCCTATACCGTCAACTTGATAAACTGGGACTAAAAGGCTACGTCGCACGCTCAACAAAAAGTGATCCCGGCCCCCTGCCCTCTGGTGAGAAATAATGAACAAACCTCAGACATCAGGACAGGGCAAGGCAGTACAAAGCTCACATAAACAACAAGTATCTAGTCATTCCCGGACTGAAAAATCAGCACATCGTGAATCAGATCTGCTACGTACCTTTACGCTTCTAAGTCTAATTACAATATTACTCATCAGCACAGTAGGAGCTTTTACCCTGACAGAAATTGTAACCATGAGGATGCTTCGTCAAGATGCTCGTGTTACACAGCAATTTATCCAGAGTGCTGCCGGTACTGAACGCCTGCCTGATACCCCTTACCAAGAAGAATTCCTTAGTAGTAAACGCTGGCTTGCGGGCTACCTACAGCGAATTGGCCGTTTTCCAGACACTCCTTTAGTTAAGATCTATGCACCAGACCACACTATTATTTGGTCATCTGATCGAACCTTGATTGGAAAGAATTTTGCTAACAATCTTGAGCTAGTACAGTCACTTAAAGGTGAACTTATATACAAACAGGAAGATGTGGGCGAACTGAATGAAGGCGCTGATAAAACTGATTTGAGCTATTTTGCAAAAGACCTTGAACAGGTTATCGAAATTTATATTCCCCTTTGGAATTCAGACCAAAGTAAAGTTGTCGCCGTTGTCGAACTCTATAAAACACCAGATTTTCTGTTTCAAAGCATCTATGAGATTAAGGTTTATATCTGGTCAGGCGCGACAGTAGCAGGAAGTATTCTCTTTATTGTTTTGTTTTCAATCGTTCGCAATGCAGGCAAAACGTTAAAACGACAGCGTCAAGCGATCGTAGAGTCAGAAGCACTCGATACTATCGGCGAGATGACATCAGCCATGGCTCACGGTATTCGTAACCCACTGGCTTCTATCCGCTCCAGTGCTGAGCTTGCACTACTCACTCCGACTACCGCCGAAAAAATGTCAGAAAATATCATTCACTCAGTGGATAAACTCCAGGAGTGGATCGGTGAATTCATTCAATTTACTGAGACCGAATCCCGATTTGATAATCAGATAGTCGTATTTGATCGACTTGTAGAAGAAAGCCTGCAGCTTATCAATGAGCAAGCCAACAGTCAGAGCATTATTATTGAACTGTTGCCATTTGAAACCTACGCCCCAGTTAATGGCGACCCTGCTTTGTTACGCCAATTGCTGGGTATCATTCTGGATAACTGTCTCGAGGCTATGCCTGATGGAGGCATCATTACCATTCGCCAGCAAAACCATGATAAACACCATCTTCGCCTGGACATAGCCGATAATGGGGTGGGAATTCCCCAAGAGCAAATTAAGAATGTATTCCGGCCCTTCAGCAGCAATAAAAAACATGCCCTGGGATTAGGGCTGATGATGGCTCAAAGAATAGCAATGCACCACAGCGGCCATATTGAACTGGTCAGTCATGAAGGGGAAGGGACTACTGTATCGGTTATTTTGCCTACCGTTTCTAGCATGCACTCTAAAGTTCTTGTCATCGACGATGAGCATACCTTTGCAGAAAACCTTAAAGCTTATCTGGAGCAATATGAATTTGAAGTAGAGCTTGCTGAGAATGCGAATCAGGGACTTTCGCTGGTCACTAGCTGGCAACCGGACATCGTCTTGACTGAAGCCCGACTCAACGATATGGATGGGGTTAGTCTCTGTCAGGAGATTATAAAACGTTATCCACGAACAACAATTATCGCACTGACGGGACAGGCAAATGATAAGCGGGACCAAAAACGTGATTTGATAACCCGCCTACAAGCAGCCGGAGTTCAAAAAGTAATGACTAAACCATTACCTTTAGCCGATATCAGAACAGTGCTAGAACAAGCAAAATCAACCAGTTAGTTTACTTCTCAAAAATGATAACTGTGTCTAAAAACTGGTTTCAAAGGTGCGATAAAAGTTGAAATATATATATAAACGAAATATATAATCTCTATAAAACATCAAGTTAATTTTTAAGGAACAAGTATTGCTTTATTTTTTCAATTATTAGATAGCATATTGAACAATGAGTTTTACATATCTACGTTTGGCTTAATAACGTCTTCATAAGACTCAAATATAACAAGCAAATCGTCATTGCTTACAAGCATGACAATAAGTGTTCTCAGGTGTATCGAGACGGAGTTCCGGTACGACTGTAAATCATTCGGGGGGATGATCAGCAACGAAGATAAGTGGCGGGACAGTGATATGGCATCAACAATTTTAATTATTGATGACACACCTTCTAATCAGCCGAAAATATTTAATTGGCTCAGACCTACAGGTAACCGTTTCTTTTTTGCCAGAGATAGTCACTCTGCGATGAAGATACTGACCCGGGAGCAGCCTCAATTAGTTATTTTCTCGACTGAATTACCCGACACATCTCCGCAAAAGCTGATCAGGAAACTACAAGTCAGAGCTCCTCTGGCAAAGCTGATAGCTATAGTATCAACTAATAGCAATCCTGTTGTATCCGACCTTGAATTTGTGCAACGGATTAGTGATTTTCTAATTGAGCCACTGTGCCAGGAAGAAGTACTGATCACTGTTTCGCAACTGCTCAGACTTCAGCGCCTGAGTATGGAAAATTACTACCTGAGGGAGGAACTGGCGTTTTCAACGCTGGCAGCACACTGGCACTCATAGGGAGAGTATTGCCATGAACAGGATGAACATGAAGTCATTACTTACGCAATCAGTCAAAGCGGGGCTGACCTTCGTAACTTTAGTGACAATCTTTGCCGCACCGGTACAGGCTTACAGTGACAATGATACGCCTGTCGCCAACATCAAAGACCCCCATGCTCAGCATAAAACGATGCTAGCGGAAAAGAAGCTGGTTCACAGCGCTCACGAAGCCCATTCAATGGCTGAAAAGAGCGAAGATCCACATGCACAACATAAAGCAATGATGGCTAATG
>JAGPUU010000191.1 GCA_018067325.1 Amphritea sp. | reverse complement strand
TAGATATGTCTGGCAGCTGGAATGTCCGCTGGTAATAACGACCGAATACAGGACTCTGTTGCTATGTCTGATTTATTAACGCTTGAAGATTCAGAACTCGTCGCCTTATACCTCACGGGTGATAGCCGCGCTTTCTCTGTTTTTTATGAGAGACACGGTAAAAAACTCTTCAACTTTGTACGTTTAAAGCTCGCCTCCTATAAGGATGAAGCCGAAGATATTACGCAAAAAGTCTGGAGCGAATGGCTCAATCAATGTTTAGATGATAACGCCTGCGCTGAAAAATTAGGGCCGGCGTTACTCTTTACTATCGCCAAAAGTCGCGCGATAGACTTCCTACGCAAACAAGGGCGTACTCAATCATTGGATATATCTACATCCGATGATGAATCTCAGAGTATTGACCCTGAAGATGACAACGCGCTACACGCAGATCGTCAGTCTGAATTAGTTCATTCAGTGCATCAGGTAATCGACCAGCAGCTCAAGCAGGCAACCCATTTGGTCGCCCACGCCACTAATGAATTTGATAAAGTGAAAGCGGTTAAGAAACTGGAAAAAATAACCGACCGGTGCAATGAACAACGCACTGTTTTTGAGCTTGCATGGATGGGTTACAGTCTTGATGTCATTGAAGAAATGGCAGGCCTGAGTATTGATAAGGTCAGGTATCGACAGAAAGAGCTGTATACACTGTTAAAAGACTCAGATATTCAACTATAAGTCGGGTGATTCGGGTGAGTAAAACACAACGTACATGGTTACTGCTAGCAGGAGAATCTGAAGGGTTAGCCGTTCCCTTCTCCCTCCGCTTGTTACGTGGAGTACACGGCCATGATTTAAAAACCCGACTATCCCCTGCCTTTCCTCCAGAGTCCGACATTAGCGTATCTAGCCAACAGGCTTCAGAGCTGGCTTACCAGTTGCTCTGGGCTGAGGGCTACGAGCGCCGCTCACAACATGTTATTTACCAACTCCCGCAAGATGGGCCTATCGTTAACCAAGAATCGAATATAGAAGGCCGAAGCACTGATCTCGCCTTCGCTTTAGGCCTTTTAAGTAAAGGCTTAGGCGGTAATACATTTCCCGTTTTAGCCGCCACTGGCAAGCTGGGGAAGCAAGGGGAAGTTCTGGCGGTCAGCAGAATTGCAGACAAAATCACGGCAGCCCTGAATGCACTTCCCAGCCAGAGCGTTATTGTCTTTCCCGAAGTAATACAGGCTGAAATCCCTACCTCTATCTCGATTGAAGCTGCCGAAAAAAACATCCGTCTACTCCCTGTAAATCGTTTAGATGAAGCGGCCTCCTTGTTAGGGATGCGTGTACAGAACACTCATCTAGCTTCGCCCTTCAGGGGGCTAGAACCCTTTGACATCGATCACTCAGGGCTATTCTTTGGCCGTGATGAACAGGTCTCTGAGATCACAGATCAATTAAAAAAACAGCAAGCTGTATTGGTACTAGGTGCCAGCGGCAGCGGTAAATCATCAGTGGTACAGGCTGGTGTGCTGGCGGAACTTTATAAACGTTCCCCTGAGAGACATAACACCGACTATCGTTGGGCCATCTATCGTCCCCGTAACCGAGTTAACGAGCAAAACTGGGAACCCAGTATCCGACAAGCGTGGGGCAACGCTAATATTCCGCCTGAACTTCTGCCTACGATCTCAGCAGAGGATCTCAAGCATGCAGCACAACAGTTATCCCCCCAAGAGAACCAACAGTTAATTTTCATCGTCGATCAGTTAGAGGAGCTATTCACCCAAGGGCTAGAACAACCCGAGATAGATGAATTCATCCTTTATTTAGTGAGTTTGATAGATGCTGGTATCTGGCTAGTGGCCACACTGCGTAACGACTTTTACCCGGCCTATCAGGAAAGCGGTCTTGCCGAAATATTTGGCCCTCAGAGAACCTACAACCTGCTCCAACCCGATAACATCGCTCTGGAACAAATAATAGAACGACCGGCGCAGTTGGCTGGCATCAGCTACGAAGAAAGAAATCGCACCTTGTTGTCAGCGCGTATTCGTGAAGATGCGGCGAAAGAAACCGGTGTTCTACCCCTGCTTGAATACACCTTGTCCGAGCTATACAACGACCGTGACAAACAAAAAAACCAACTAACTTACACTGCCTATGAAAATTTCGGTGGTGTGCAAGGCAGTATCGGCCGTACGGCAGAACAGGTGTACCTAGCATTAAATAAGCACTTACAAAATGCAGTGGCTCATCTGATTCGTAACCTGACCCGCTGGGATGACGCCCACCAACGCTTTGTCTCGCGTTCATACCCAATCAATGCGGCACAGTCAGAAGTAGAACATCGCATTATTGAGTGTTTTAGCCACCCAGACGTTCGCTTACTGATGATGGATAAAGATGGGGATACACCTGTATTACGTGTTGCCCACGAAGCGTTAATCACCCACTGGCCACGTGCTATTAATTGGCTAAATAATGATATTGAATTCTTACGCTGGTATGCGCAAATAGAGACTGAGGCACACCAGTGGCTTCGTGAAGATAGATTGAAAGAACGCTTATTATCCAAAGGAAAACCTCTAGCCGATGCAGAAAACTATCTATCACACAGAACCGATAACCTGAGTAAAGAAGTCACTACCTACATTCAGGCTTCCAGCAGGCAAGTTAAGAAGAAAAACCGTTTTGCATTAAGCATGGCTGCCACAATTTTTATGCTGTTATTTGGCTTAACCGGTTGGGCATTGCAGCAACGAGAGAGTGCCGAACAAAACCAAATCCTCGCAGTGGAAAGAGCAACACAAGCAGAAACAGAGAAAAAAAATGCACAAGTTTCACAAAGTCAGCATTTACTCAATCAATCTAGAAGTGCCTATGAAAAAGGCTATTACGATAAAGCGACGCTTCTGGCACTCAATGCATTGCCCGGCAACTACGGCGGCGACCGCCCTTATCCAAGAGGGGGTTTAAACGCACTGAACAAAGCTCTTTTGGCTAACAATAAGATTTTTAACTTCCCTCATTTAGGGAGCCTTTATAGGGACAACTTTGCTATAAGTCCCGACGGGAAATGGATCGTCACCACCACAATGGAGAAACAAGCAACAGTCTGGTCTTTGCATACCGGCCAGGCACTCTTCACTATCCCGCAGGAAAACCCTATTGATGAAATTACTTTCCACCCTGATTCCAATCGCTTACTGATCACTACCTATACCATCACTGAGAGTTTGGAAGGCGACGACTTCGTTGAAAGAGGCCATAGCACAATAGAGGTGTGGTCAATTAACTCCAAGGGGAAGTTAACCTCATTTTTGCCATATGCTGATCGCATATCTAAAGCCGTTTTCAGCCCGGATCAACAGCATGTTTTAACGGCCTATGACGACTCAGTGGCTGTCCTCTGGAATATCGACACCCGTGAGCCGGTAAAAGTATTCCATACTAAAGACTCCATTAGTAATGCTCACTTCAGTCATAACGGGAAACACCTTGCCCTACAGTCTCATTACAACGTTGAGTTATGGACAGTCGAAACCGAAACAAAACCCCAAACCTTTAATCACCACCTCCCCGTTAATCACGTTCAATTCGTTGGCGAAGAGCAGCAACTCCTCACCATTAGCAGCCAAATAGGAGAAGGTAGAGCCGACTTTTGGGCATTTAACGGAGAGCACCTCAATACTATCGAGGTTCCATATGGCAAAGTAACAAAAGCCAGCGTTCACCCTAGGCATAGCGCCTTACTTCTTTACGCTACTGACGACGGAAGCATATATTCACTGGACCTTGAATTAGGTAAAGAATATTCGCAATACACCCATGATCGCTTAAACACCTCATCTTATTACCCAAACATCAATAACGTCTCGTTTAATGCGAACGGCAACCAGTTTATCTCTGCTGCTGACGACGGCACCACGATCCTGTGGAATAACTCAGAAGGTGCTCTCGAGATGAATTCAAAACTGAACACCTTCGCCACCGATACTGCAGCACTTAGCGCTGACTTTTTGCCCAATGATTCACAAATATATACGGTGACCGAAAACGGCATCACAATCTGGTCGATTGATGGCAGTACCCGTATTTTAGACACCGCAGACAATCTTCAAGATATGGCATTTATCCCTGGTACCGACACACTCGTAACTGTCAGCGAGCATCAAGTGGCATTATGGTCGAGCGAATCAGGAATAAATCTTAATAAATTTCCTTTAAAAGAGATCAGCAACAGTCCTATCTTAACGCTGAACAACAACAGTATTCTTTACTCGGATGAGACCCATTTAATACAGCGCTCACTGAAAGATGGACATCTACTTCACCGCTTTCCAGAATCATATGGCGTTTATAAAGCTTTAATCAGTGGCGATGAAAAATATATATTGAGCTTATCAGAGGATGGTATTGGCCGTTTATGGTCGACCGAGACAGGCCTGAAGCTAGATGATTTCCACGACACTAGAGATCTGATTTTTATACCCCATACCACCGACTTCCTGATCGCCCAAGGCCACTCTGTTACCTACTGGGAAATTGAAGTAGATCAGGTTCGACCCACCGCCGTATACCCTCTTGATTGGGACATTCTGGAAATCGCAGTGGATGCAAGTGCTGAATATTTAGTGTGCCTAACCGACCGCCCTTCCACCCATATATGGTCAATCAAAGAACAGAAAATACTGTCATCTAGCACACACACTTCAGATGTACGACTGAACGGCATCAACTCTACTAATAAACGTGTGCTACTCAACATGCCTTATGATCGCCATGGACAAGAGTTCTCTCTAGAAACCGGCAAAAATACCCAACTAATACCCGCTGACCACCAAGCCAGAGTCGGTGCCATAAACTCAAGCTACAGCCCAACCGAAGATATGATTATCGCTAGTTTAAATGATGGTACTTATCAATTCATATCCGTCGACGATTCAGAGATTCTTTTACATACCCGACCTAAAGATGAAGCCCAAAAGATACTTTTAAATGCAAAGCAAACCGTATTCGCTAGTCGAAATAGCGATCAAGTGATGCTACATACATTCGTACCCCGCGAGAACATCAACCAGGCAAGCTATCAGCTGCCGAAAAACAAAAAGTGCCTGACACCCGATGAACGCAATGAAGCCTACCTACCTCTCTTAAGTGCTGAAGAAAGGTTAGCCCGAGGCTGTCAAAAAACACCCGAAGCCGCTATAGGACAAGAGCTAGCGCTGTAGCAACATAATTTTTTTTATAATTCCCGTTTTTTACTCGCTGTCCCGTTGTACAGATAGAGCAACAATTTCTGTCAAGAAGACACTATAAAGAACAACGGGGAACTTCATGAAAACATTCAGCACTCTTATACTTTCACTGATCATTACATTCACGTTAACCAGCACCGCACAAGCAGGATTTCGTTACCACGCAGATGTGAACTTCAATGATACAAATGCTCAAGCACTGGTAGTTAACGATCGCGGTTACCCGCTGGTTTGTCAGGGTTCAGCGCGTGGGCGCACGGCATCAGGTGAATACTTATATTCATATATGAACCAAGTGGTGCTTTACCCTGGACAGCACGCTTATGTGTATATCTATACTAATCGGTTTAACCCTTTCGTGAACGTACGGTCAGATATTCACTGCAACTTCCTATAAACATAATAAAGCGGTGAATATAATGAACAGCTATCTCTGTATCCCAAGGGTATTTGGTAAAATCACAAAAGAAAACAGCGATCTATTTGAAAAGACTGACAGTAGCGGCCTGCACTGGTTATGTTTACAAATAGCCACCATCGACAACACTCAAGAGTTGAATGAATACGCCTGGATAACCGAATGCACACGTCGTTGGAATTTACTCCTTATCGCTATAGGGCATGACCCTATAAAACAGTTTTCCTCATTGAGTTGCGAGCACAACGAACTGCTCACACATATTGAACCGATTACATGTAGAGGAAGAAAGAAACTTGTTGAGTCACTAAACCAATGCAACATAAATCAGCCCCTGATTCTAGCCCAACAAGTTCTACAAGAAGTAGAACACAAGGGACAGAAGAAGGTTTGCAGCGGTGAATTACGTTTGGCGGGAAGAAACTATGCGTTAGATATTTTAGCTGCTGTTAACTTTACTCGCGAGACCCTCTGCGAGAAGCGTGAATACACTGATCTTCAGTCCATCATTCAGTTACTCGAAAAACGCACAGATGCATTTTCTGACACACATTATGATCCTGAGTGTTTCGGCATCGGTACGCTACGTGACATCATCAATCAATTAGAGAGCCTGCAGGATGAATATTAATTTAACGAATGCACGCTCAACACCCCGGCATGCTACCTTATTTATATGGGTGGGCTGGGCTATTTTTGTGACTGGTTCGTTCATGCCTGTGTTCAGTATTCCAATCCCAGACCCGCAACTAGGCCCCCTACTTTTTCTGGGTATACCGCTACCCAGAGTCAATGAAAGTGCAGATGTGGTAGAAGCGATCGCCATTGCGATTCAAGGAAAAGACATTCTTTTTTTTATGCTGACAAAGCTGTTAGAGAAAGCAGAACTTTCACTAATGTACACAATAATATTTTGTCTTTTTGTACCCTTTTTGCTCGCTCCCATCACGCCCATTATTAACTGGATTGGAAAACGAAAAATCAACTTAGTTATCTGCGCACTCTATGGACTGACTAGCATAGGGCTAGCGCTATTTTTTGTATCAATCCGAAGTGGAGACCTCTTACATAGCGGAGCCTACCTTTGGTTAAGCAGCTTTATTCTCTTTATGTTGGCTTTTGGTTTTCAAAGCAAAGCCTAAACTGACCAGACTTCACTAGGAACTTTCAGACTATTCTTTTGCATAGGAGGAAGATCATATTATTGACCAAAGTTAGTCACCATCCAGTCAATAAATACTCTTAGAGCAGGTTTCATATGGGAGTGATG
>JAGPUU010000181.1 GCA_018067325.1 Amphritea sp. | reverse complement strand
AAAGAGATATGATAATCAAAGCCGACACTACCCACGATACTGATGTTATCAATACCCTCCAAAATAGAGAAAAGGTAGCCAGCAGAGGCATAAGAGCCTACCCCGTCAATCTGACCGGCGGCTAATAGGTTAAAGGCTTCTCGCAGATTTTCAGCCTGAACAAGCTCAATATCGGGATAGTTATTACTGATATAACTGACCAGCGCCGTCCCTCTTGGAACAGCAAAACGCTTGCCGTTAAAGTCACTCATCTCGGCTTGCTGATACTTGCCTTTCTGAGTAAATATTTTATTCGCCAGATGTGAATACACCTTCGTAAAATTAAGATAGTGCCTACGCTGCTCAGTATTTGTCGCACCAAAGACTACATCAATAGAACGCTGTTTGGCAGCTTCAATCATCGCACCGTAGCTATCAAAAATTTGGTACTGAAACTCAGTATCTAAAGAGTTTTCCATCAGCTTCAGGTAATCAAGCGACAGTCCCTCGACGGTATCACCATCCAGCTTATTCGAGAGGTAGGGAGGAATGATCGCAACACCCACGATTATGGGGTCGCGCTGCGTCAGCCAATTCTGTTCATCGGAGGTAAGGTATAACTCTGCATTTACTGAAAAAGAGAGTAGCAACAGAGTCAATAGCTGAAACAGCGTGGTGATTTTTGGAGTTTGCTTAATTGGCATAGGTTCGACTTAGCATAGGTTCGACTTAGCATTACCTCTATTTATGCCAATGTTAACCTTAGCTTTTGAGCCAGTCAGCAATGATGCCTGCCAGTTTGGGAGGTGTTGTCAGAGGCATCATATGCCCCTCGCCTGGTACAGTAATCAATTCAATCGGATGCTCCGCCTCAGAAACAACCCGACGCCCATACCCTATCGACAAGACCTCATCGCGGTCTCCCTGCACTATCGCTACGTCAAATGGGAAACGCCTCTGCATGATGCCTGCCTTACGACTAAACACACTGGAGAGAGTCTTAAACGGGTAATCCAGCACCAGCATTGGATCCTGGTTTATCAATCGACCAGCGGGATGACCCGCCAATAACTGGTCGTAGTCTATCAGCCATGAAAGCGGTAGCCGGACAGAAGGAAATATCATGGCGCTGCCCCAGGTCCACTGCCATCCCAGAAAATGAAACAGGTCGGGGGGGACTTCAGTTGTCAGAAGAGTGCCACAAACCACTTTTTTGATACGTTCATCCTGCTCAGCTACCGCAACCGCCAGTAGCGCTCCGATCGAAAAACCATAAATATAACAGGGGCCGCTGTAGCGCTGTTCCAGAGCATCAATAACCTCAGACACCCCTTCCTGAACCGACTCTACGGTGTAAACGCCCCGCTCACCTCCGGAATAACCATGCCCTGGAGGGTCAATAGCAACAACATTAAAACCCTTCTTCGACAAGTTCCAAAGCAATTCTGCATAGAGCTCGCCATAGGTACCTATACCCGGCAGGAAGAGCAATACCGGAGAGTCCACATGATGTTCATAGATCTCACAGTGAATCGGAAGCTCTCCCACATGGAAGGTCTCCCGCTTAGCAAGATACATTTCGCTCCCAAGCGCATTCTGTAGATCCTCCCGGGTTGGGCAGATTTCTCCACCTGTAGGGGTAGGTTTCAATAAAGGCGCAAGAATTCCCATCAGTGTTGACACTCCGGACAGTAAACAGTAGATCGCTGACCAAGACGAATCTCTTTCAGCGTTGATTTGCAATGATGACATGATTCACCACCACGGCCGTACACATTCAGTTGTTGCTTAAAATATCCTGGTTGTCCATCACCACCTACAAAATCTTTCAGCGTCGTCCCCCCCTGTTCAATAGCTTTCGCCAACACAGTACGGATCTCATCAACCAAACGACTAAGGCGTGCCTTAGAAATATTACCGGCGGCCCGCTTCGGATGAATACCTGCCTTGAATAGCGCTTCGTTCGCGTAAATATTACCCACACCAACGACAACATGGCTATTCATAATAAATTGCTTTATTGACTGTTTCCGTTCAGAACAACATTGCTTCAGATAATCTAGAGTAAAGTCGTCACTCAATGGCTCAGGCCCTAGTTTAACCAGTAGTTCATGAGTCTCACCCAAAGGCTGCCATAGTACAGAGCCAAATCGTCGGGGATCCGTCAGACGCAACGCCATGCCTGAATCTAGCACTAGGTCTACATGGTCATGATAACCTGCAGGCTGATCAGCAGGTACCAGATAGAGACTACCTGACATACCCAGATGAACCATTACCGCACCATTCGGCAGATTGAGCAAGAGATACTTTCCCCGCCGAGCAACCGAAACAACCTGATTTCCCGATACCAACGCCTTTAACTGCTCTGGCACAGGCCAACGCAGCTTTGGCTGACGGACAATTAGATCTTTAATGATCCGTCCTTCCAGATGAGGTTCTATACCCCGGCGGGTTGTTTCAACTTCGGGCAATTCAGGCATAGTAAACTAACTTTCAGGGCTATAGGTTAGGATCTGTTCAGGCACAAAAAAACCCGGACCAGCCGGGTTTTTTATATTCACCAAGACTATTACTTAATCTTAGATTCTTTATACATTACATGCTGACGTACAACTGGGTCGAATTTCTTCATTTCCAGTTTGTCAGGAGTAGTACGCTTGTTCTTAGTAGTGGTGTAGAAGTGACCAGTACCAGCAGAAGAAACCATCTTGATCTTATCGCGCATAATCGTGCTCCTTAAACTTTAATGCCGTTCTTGCGAACGTCAGTCAACACAACATCAATACCTTTCTTATCGATGATACGCATACCTTTTGATGAAACACGCAGACGTACATATTTCTGCTCGCTTTCAACCCAGAAACGGTGCCAATGAAGGTTTGGCAAAAAGCGACGACGTGTGCGGTTCAGTGCGTGGGAAACATTGTTCCCTGTTACAGGACGTTTACCTGTAACCATGCAAACTCGAGACATGTTAAATACCTTTTAACTTAGTTCATTTAACTTCTATCGGATACTTATTGGATCTGAAACCGTTACCCCAACAATAAACAGGGCGATCTCAATATCCTCAGGCGGAGCGTCCAAATCAAAGACAATAACCCGTACCGGTGGATAGAAGAGCGCGCATTGTACAGAAAGCAAACTCTATTTGCTATACAGCCCCCTACTTTATTTAGGCAATGTACGTACAAATTTTTCCGATTCACTTTTGAGAAGGTGCGAACAAGTTTATTCCTTGGGTAATACCGTTCTCATATCCACAGAGAACCGATTAGACATCTCTCATGAGAGATATCAGATCAATCCCCTTTCAGCCAGAGACACGCTCACTCCTGCTCCCACCACCATATGATCCAGCAAGCGAATATCCACTAACTGCAGCGCTTCCTTTATTCGTAGGGTTATGGACTGGTCCGCCTGACTTGGCTCAGCAACGCCTGACGGATGATTATGCGCCAAAATCATCGCAGCAGCATTATGGCTCAAAGCCAACTTAACTACCTCCCGTGGATGTACAGCGGCACTGTCGATAGTGCCTTTAAACAACTCTTCATAACAGATAACCCGATGCTGACTATCCAGTAGCAAGCAGGCAAATACTTCCCGACTACGATCGCTTAACTGAAGCTGCAGATACTCCCGTACGAGGTCCGGTGAGGTCAGGGCAGAATCTCGCTGCAGTTGCTCAGCCTGACAGCGTCGACTGATCTCCATTACTGCCTGCAACTGAACATATTTTGCTGGCCCCAGTCCCAGCTCCTGACAAAACGTTTGCTGGTCTGCTCGAATAAGTGGCCGTAAGCCACCAAACCTCAGTAGTAAGTGACGCGCCAGATCTACCGCGCTCTGACCTTTCACCCCGGTACGTAAAAAAATAGCCAACAGCTCTCCATCAGATAAACTTGATGCCCCCTGCAGTAAAAGCTTCTCACGGGGGCGTTCAGCCTCCGGCCAGTCAGTAATAGCCATATCCACATCCTTGTGTTGTTTTATTTGCTTCTATTAACGATTAGATCAGGTATGAATAAGCCCCATCTGCTCTCTGCCTACAATCGAATAGCCTGCTGCACAGAGAACTTATTCACGCCTTTCTTAGCGATATCATTTCAACGAACTTAGTGTAGACCAACTTCAGGAATGTAACTCAATCATAGATAGTGGTATCTTATGCCTCCCGAATTACTGCAGATATAACAGTTACCTTGTATGCAGAGACTTACTAACAGACAGATCCTTTTAGGCATCACTGGCGGCATCGCTGCCTATAAAAGTGCAGAATTGACCCGACTCCTAAAAGGCGCAGGGGCTGATGTCCAGATCGTAATGACACCCGCCGCAACAGAATTTATCACACCGCTGACAATGCAAGCCTTGTCCGGAAACCCAGTGCATCTACACTTACTGGACCCGGAAGCAGAGGCAGGTATGGGCCACATTGAACTAGCCAAATGGGCCGACATGGTGCTAATCGCTCCTGCCAGCGCCGACTTTATGGCACGAATGGACAGCGGCCAGGGCAACGACCTGCTGACGACGCTGTGTCTGGCTACCGAAGCCCCCATAGTGTTGGCTCCGGCCATGAATCAAGCCATGTGGCGTGATCAGCAAACCCAGAAAAATGCAGCCAGCTTGCAAGCTAAAGGAGTTCGTCTTTTGGGCCCAGGCGTAGGCGAGCAGGCCTGTGGTGATACTGGCCCCGGCCGAATGCTAGAACCTCTGGACATTGCCGAGCAGACAGCCGCTCTGTTTGACCGGGGATTACTCAGCGGCAAGCAGGTTTTCATCACCGCAGGTCCAACCCGCGAAGCACTAGACCCAGTTCGCTACATCAGCAATCACAGTTCTGGCAAAATGGGCTATGCGCTGGCTGAAGCTGCGGTCGATGCAGGGGCACTAGTGACGCTGATCAGTGGCCCGGTAAACCTGCCAGCACCGACACGCTGCAAACGCATCATGGTGCAAAGTGCCGAAGATATGCTTGAAGCCTCACTACAGAATATTGACCAATGCGATATTTTCATCGCTTCAGCCGCTGTGGCAGATTACCGCCCAGTATCGGTAGCCGAGCATAAGATGAAAAAAGGCAATGAAGAGATCATGGAGCTACATCTGGTCAAAAATCCGGATATTGTCGCTACCGTCGCAGCTCAACAAAACAAACCCTATACCGTCGGTTTTGCTGCCGAGACCCGTGATGTAGTCAGCTATGCTCAGGGAAAACTTGAGCGCAAAAACCTGGACCTAATTATCGCCAACGATGTATCCCGCAGCGATATCGGATTTAACAGTGACGATAATGCTGTCACGGTTGTCAGTCATCAAGAAGTTAAACAACTACCTCTGAGCAGTAAACGTCAACTGGCAAGTAAACTCATTGAAATCATCGCAGCGGCTGAGCAGAAAGGGGACAACTAAAAAATGCAGAAACTTCAGGTTAAATTGCTGGATCAGCGTATCGGCAATGAATTCCCGCTGCCCCACTATGCGACTGAAGGTTCAGCCGGACTAGATCTCAGGGCGTGTCTTGATCAACCTATAACGCTTGAACCGGGACAGACTGAACTATTACCCACAGGCATCGCTATCCACATTGAAGATCCGAGCCTCTGCGCCATGATCCTGCCCCGTTCAGGGCTGGGGCATAAACACGGCATTGTACTGGGCAACCTCGTTGGTCTGATCGATTCTGATTACCAGGGACAGCTGATGGTTTCTTGCTGGAATCGTAGCCAAACAACCTTTACGATCAATCCGGGGGAGCGCATCGCTCAACTGGTTCTGGTCCCTGTTGTTCTGGCTGAATTTGAAGTGGTTGAAGAGTTTAGTGATAGTGACAGAGGCGAAGGCGGTTTTGGCTCCTCCGGCCGTCATTGAGAGTCATCTAATTTTCTTAAAGCATCTAATAAGGACTACCTGATCCGGTGAGCATCAATCCTGCTATCTTTCGCGCTTATGATATCCGGGGGATCTACCCTCAGGATCTTAATGACGAAACAGCTAAGCTGATCGGCCAGGCGATCGGTAGTGAAGCCCTTAGCCGTAATCAGACTTCAATCTGTGTCGGCTATGACGGCAGGCTGTCCAGTCCGGCACTGAGTCAGGCATTAATAAACGGTTTATTGAAGAGCGGCGTATCCGTTATCGATCTGGGAATGGTACCCACTCCCGCCCTCTATTTTTCTACCCATGCTTTAGAAACCGGATCGGGCGTGATGATTACCGGTAGCCATAACCCGGCCGACTACAACGGTTGCAAAATAATGCTGGGCGGACACACGTTGTCTGGTAATGAGATAACCGAGCTCTATCAGCGAATAACTTCAAAAAAGCTTTCGCAAGGGGCAGGAACACTGACGCATCAGGACATTTCAACGTCATATCGCGACAGAGTCCTTAAAAATCGGCGCCTTAAACGCCAGATTAAAGTCGTGGTTGATTGCGGTAACGGCGTTCCCGGCCCCTGGATAGTCCAGCTACTAGAGACCTTTGGCTGCCAGGTCACCCCCCTTTATTGCGATATTGATGGCCACTTTCC
>JAGPUU010000159.1 GCA_018067325.1 Amphritea sp. | reverse complement strand
GGTTATCCTTGAATGTGCCTAGTGTGGGCCGTATTCCTGGAGGGGCTTCAGTAGAGCGTACAGTGCCAAACTCTTTTGGTCAGGGTGACAGTCTGGTGCTTAATCTGAATCATGCGGATTTTACTACCGCACGCCGGGTGGCTGAGCAAGTGAATAGTCTGCTAGGGCCGGGGATGGCCCAAGCAATGGACGCAACCTCAATTCGAGTATCGGCGCCCCGTGATCCTAATCAGCGTGTCTCTTTCCTTTCTGTACTTGAAAACCTTGAGGTTCAGCCAGCGCAGGAAGTGGCAAAAGTAATTATAAACTCACGTACCGGCACCATCATTATTGGTCAGAACGTACGTGTTTCTCCTGTGGCAATTACCCACGGTGGTATGACAGTCGCTATCACTGAAGATCTGAACGTTGATCAACCGAATGCGCTAGCGGAAGGTGAAACTGTAATAACACCTCGTACCGGTATTGAAGTGGATGAAGCCAGTGGGCATATGTTTGAGTTTTCTCCGGGTGCGTCGTTACAGGATATCGTAGAAGCGGTTAATCAGGTAGGGGCCGCCCCCGGTGACCTGATGGCTATTCTGGAAGCGCTGCGACAGGCAGGTGCTCTGAAAGCTGAACTGATTGTGATCTGAGGCCGATGATGAAAACTGATCCGACTCAACATGCCCAGCTGTTCACTGAACTGGGCGAGATGAATAAGCTTCGCCAGCAGGCAAGGGATAATGATCCCGCCGCCTTGCAGGCAGTGGCTGAACAGTTTGAGCAGCTATTTCTGAATATGCTGGTGAAAAGTATGCGTGATGCTAACGCTACTTTTTCAGAAGATAGCTACTTTAACAGCTCTCAAGTGCAGTTCTACCAGGAGATGTCTGATTCTCAGCTGACTAAAGAACTGGCAGAGAATAAAGGCATCGGCCTGGCCGAAGTGTTAGTGCGACAGCTAGGCGGCAATCTTGATCCGCGGCTGAATGATGGAAAAGATGATGAGGAGGGGCGAATTAAACCTCTTTCTGAATCAGAGCGGATGTTGAATCGGACAGTTGATACGGCGGCAAGTATGGCCGCCTCAGCGATTCTCGGTCAGGCCCAGGCTAATAGCCGGGCAATAGAGAAAGCTAAAGCAGAAGAGTCAGTCACTACAGTGCCAAATGTTGCTGCGTTGGTGGCATCCGAATCAAAAGCTAAAACAGCTATTCCTGTAGCGGCAGTAGAAAAGGCGCAGCCTCAACGTTTTGAAACGCCTGAGCAGTTTGTTCAAACCTTACTGCCTCTGGCTGAGACGGTGGCGGCAGAGTTGGGAGTAGACCCTAAAGTATTGTTGGCGCAGTCCGCATTGGAAACAGGTTGGGGTCGTTACCTGATTCAACGGCCGGAAGGGGGTAGCAGTCATAACCTGTTTAATATTAAGGCGGATAGCCGCTGGTCTGGTGATCATGCCAGCGTTGGTACGGTTGAGTTTCGCGACGGTGTAGCGCAAAAAGAGCGTTCCGCATTCAGGGTTTACGATTCCTATGAAGAAAGTTTCCGAGATTACGCTGAGTTCCTGAGCAACAGCCCGCGTTATCAGCAGGCGTTAGAACAGGCGGGAGACCCATATCAGTATTTGAGTCGACTACAGGAAGCGGGTTATGCCACCGACCCAGAGTACGCACAAAAGATCAGCAGAATTTTTGATGGGGATGTTCTGGCCGGAGTAACTCCTGGTACAGATACTAAAGAAAGTTAGTTTTTGGCCGCTAAAGAGAGCAGTGTCTAGGTGAAACCTGTCTGCTCCCTGCTTTGCCGATAGAGTGTTCCCGGGAGTTAAGTATGTCATCATTTAATTTGTTAAGTATTGGTAATCAGGCGTTACAAGCTAACCAGTCCGCATTGAATACTGTTGGTCAGAATATCAGTAACGTGAACACTGAGGGTTATAGCCGTCAGCGAGTTGATTTTGTCAGCTTGAATGACCGTGCCGGTGTTTTTGTAAACGATATTGAACGTATCTCTGATGAGTTTATGGTTCGCCAGGTTTGGTCTGATACCAGTAACCAGAACTTTTATAGCAAGATGGAAGGTTTTGCTAACGAGTTGGATAATCTCTTAGCGGCTGAAAGTACAAGCCTGTCTACCGCTATGAATGAGTACTTTGGCGCGCTGCAAAGTGCCGTTGATGACCCGACATCTCTTCCGTCTCGACAGTTGTTTCTATCCCAGGCACAAGCGCTTCAAAGTCGTGTTAATTCAATGGATGCCAGTCTGACACGTCAGAATGATTCGATTAACTCTCAGATAGAGAGCGTTGTTTCACAGATAAATAGTATTACCCCCCAGATTGCCAGTCTCAATGAAGATATTGAAAGGCTGTCAGCATCTAACTCTGTTCCCAATGAAATGTATGACAAGCGTGACCTTTTGATAGAACAGTTGGCTGGTTTTGTCGATATATCGACCTCTTTTGACCAAAACGGCTCTGTGGATATCTATATTGGCGATGGTCAGCCGCTGGTGCTAAATGACAGAGGTCAGCGACTGGTATCAGTTCAGGGTACCCCTGATGCGACTAAAAATGAGATAGCCGTAGAGATTGGTTCACGGGCAAACCTGCTGACCGATAAGATTTCCGGAGGTCAGTTGGGTGGTCTGATTGAGTATCGTGAATCAAATCTGGCGAACGCAGCAAACGAACTAGGCCGGATAGTCATGTCGTTTTCAGAATCTATGAATCAGCAGCATGCTTTAGGTATGGATCTTGAGGGTGATCTGGGT
>JAGPUU010000155.1 GCA_018067325.1 Amphritea sp. | reverse complement strand
CGAGTCGCATCTGTTAACCACTGGAGATATTCCGGTGGTTAAGGTTGATCGGGGTGGTCAGGTCACTTATCACGGGCCGGGACAGTTGGTGGTTTATCTGTTGCTTAATTTGCGGCGGAAAAAGTTTGGAGTAAGAGAACTGGTTGCACGGATGGAAGCCAGTATTGTCGAGTTATTGGCGGGTTTCGGTGTCGAGGCGTATGCCAAGCCTGATGCTCCCGGTGTCTACGTCAATGAAGCAAAGATTTGCTCGCTGGGATTGCGGGTACGTAAAGGCTGCTCATTTCATGGGTTAGCGTTTAATCTGGATATGGATCTGGAACCCTTTAATCGGATAAACCCATGTGGTTATGCGGGTATGGCAGTTACCCGTCTGACCAATATAGCGGACAATATAGACCGGGAATTCGTTAAAGATTCACTTATAGAAATACTGGTGAAAAGACTCGGCTACATCGAGCGCACCAATGCTAATTCGCTGGAAGATATAGATGTCAGATAATAGTGATAAGTTGCAAAGTGCTCAGTCTCAAAGCTCTGAAATTAATAGCTCTGAGAATCAAAAAGCTAAGCCCAAGCGTGCCGAAGCGGGTGTGAAGTTGCGCGGGGCAGAAAAGGTCGCTCGTATCCCGGTGAAGGTTATTCCGACAGAGCGGGATCAGATTCTGCGTAAGCCTGAGTGGTTAAGGGTCTCTTTGGGTACTACGCCTAAGGTTCAGGGAATCAAAAATAAGCTGCGTAAGCATAAACTAGCCTCTGTTTGCGAGGAAGCCAGTTGCCCTAATTTGGGTGAGTGCTTCAGCCATGGTACTGCGACCTTCATGATTATGGGTGATATCTGTACCCGTCGTTGTCCGTTCTGTGATGTTGCCCATGGTCGACCAAAACCACTCCCTGAGAATGAACCTCATGAATTGGCTGCAGCAATAGCTGATATGGAGCTTCGTTATGTGGTTATCACTTCGGTAGACCGTGATGATCTGCGTGATGGAGGGGCAGAGCACTTTGCCCGCTGTATTACTGAAACCCGTAAAGCTGTGCCGTCGATTCAGGTGGAAACGCTGGTACCTGACTTCCGGGGTCGTATGGATGTCGCGCTGGATGTTTTGCAGCAGACGCCGCCCGATGTATTTAACCACAATATGGAAACCGTGCCGCGTTTGTATCGGAAAGTTCGTCCGGGAGCTGACTATAAGTGGTCATTAGAGCTGCTGAAAAAATATAAACAGCGCTGTCCGGATGTTCGGACTAAGTCGGGTCTGATGGTGGGTGTGGGTGAAACTAAAGAAGAGATTTTCGAAGTTTTAAAAGACCTGAGAGCGCATGATGTGGATATGCTAACTATCGGTCAGTACCTGCAGCCTAGCCGTGATCATCTGCCGATTGATCGCTATGTAACGCCGGCAGAGTTTGATGAGTATGCAAAAGTGGCGAAAGAGCTGGGTTTTTCTCAAGTCGCCAGTGGTCCGCTGGTGCGTTCTTCCTATCATGCAGACTTGCAGGCGAAAGGCGAAACAATCAGCTAATGAGCCGCTCTCAACTGCTTAAACTGCTGCTGTCGGTGGTGATCCTGGTGATCACCCTGGCGGTGGTCGAGTATCAGATCGGCTGGTATAGCCTGTTGACCTCGTGGCAGGGATTCTCAGTGGGTACCTTGACCTTGCTGGTGATTTTATCACTCACAAGTAATGCATTACGTGCATTGAGGATTAAGATCAGCTTCGAACTGCCCGCCGCTCGTTATCCGCAGATGTTTTATCTCAGTACCAATCATAATTTATTGAATAACCTGCTGCCGATGCGCACTGGAGAAGTGGCGTTTCCGGTGCTTATTAAACGGTATTTTGGCATCGGTGTGGTGGAGTCTTCCTCGCATCTGCTGTTATACCGACTACTGGACCTGGTGGCCCTGCTATCAATTGCGGGTGTGATGGCTCTGTGGCAGTCAAATCAGATGATCTCCATTGCTATCGTGCTCGTTACGCTGTTTGGCTTGCTGCTGTTTGATCGTGGTAAGCGGTTGTTGGTCTGGTTATTGGGTCGTTTCAGTAGCCCGAAGCTAGCTAAGCTGGCACAAGCGTTCAATGATCTGCCTACACGTGGCGGTCACTTTGGTGCGATTGTTCTGACCACGTATGCTGTCTGGCTAACTAAATTGCTGGCGTTTCTTGGGGTGGTGTTGCAGCTATCGCAACTGACGTTGGCTCAGGCCGTAACTAGTGTAGCTATTGCCGACCTGTCATCTATCCTACCGATTCATGGGGTGGCGGGTTCAGGGACTTTTGAGGCGGCTTTTGTGTTGGCGGGTAAACTGTACGCTATTGATACGACTGCGCTGCTGAAAGTGGCTGTTCAGCTGCACCTGTTTCTATTACTGATGTCATTTGCAGCCTTTCTGCTAGGTTGGTTGGTGGCGAAAATATTTAACCGTCATTCTTCATTAAAGGCAGAGGTTGAGTAGCCTGCAATGCTAGCAGTCACGGGCATTACCTTCATATCAACGGGGCTTTGTGATAGAGTCCGCTTTAAATTTTGAATAGCCTAGATCCGGGTAAATTATGAAATCATTATCGATCGTCGTACCGATGTATAAAGAAGAGGACTGTGTATTTCCGCTGGTTGAGCGGGTACATGAGGCTCTCAGTGATTATGCCGGTAAGTGGGAACTTGTTTGCGTCGATGATGGTAGTCCGGATCAGACTGTTGCTCGCCTTAATCAAGCACAGGAGCAATGGGGTGATCACCTAAGAGTGGTCGAGTTACAGCGTAATTATGGTCAAACCGCAGCAATGCAAGCAGGTATTGACGCTGCCCGTGGCGAAATTATTGTCACCATGGATGGTGATCTGCAGAACGATCCCGGCGATATCCAACGGATGATCGTTGAGATGGAAGAGCGCGATCTGGACATGCTTCAGGGTTGGAGAAAGAAACGGGAAGATGAATCTACCCGTAAGTTCTTCTCTCGTCAGGCTAACCGCCTGATCGCCAAAGTAACTAAGGTGCGTCTGCATGACTATGGCTGCAGCCTGAAAGTTTATCGTGCCAGCATAATTAAACAGGTACGACTGTTTGGTGAGATGCACCGTTTTATCCCTGTTTGGGTCGCTTCCGTTACTAAGCCTGAGCGGATCGGTGAAACCGTTGTTGATCATCACGCGCGTCAGTTTGGTGAATCTAAGTACGGTTTGTCGCGCACCTTTCGAGTGATTTTAGACTTGCTGGTTGTATTTTTCTTCCTGAAATTTAAAGCGCGTCCTGGCCACTTTTTTGGCTACCTTGGCTTAGGTATGGGCATGCTGGGTTCGCTGATTATGACCTGGCTGGTTATGGTCAAGTTGTTCCTTGGTGAGGATATCGGCAGTCGTCCATTATTCATGGTGGGTATCTTCCTGCTGGTGGTTTCTCTGCAATTTATTACCACCGGTGTGCTGGCTGAAATGATGTCTCGAATCTTCTTCGAAACATCGAATACCCGTGGTTATACGCTGCGTGAAAAGCTTAGCGATGATGAAGAGGGACAGTGGTTTAATCCTCAGCCTAATGTAATGGACGAGACGACTGCGCATGACGCCGACACTGCGCCAAAGTAAAACGCTTCACTATGGACTGCTGTTCGCAGCAGTCTTTTTTGCTTTTTTCTGGAACATTTGGGGGTTTCCTCTTTTTGATCTGGATGAGGGGGCGTTCTCAGAAGCAACTCGCGAGATGCTCGCCAACAATAACTTTGCCGCGACCTATCTGGACGGCGAACCCCGCTACGATAAGCCTATTTTAAGCTATTGGTTTCAGGCGCTGAGTGTTTCCCTATTCGACCTAAGCGAATTTTCTTTGCGACTGCCTTCGGCTATCGCCGCTAGTTGCTGGATGCTGGCCTGTTACCGCTTTGCCCGTCAACAGTGGGATAGCAGCACTGCGCTCTTTACTGTACTGATTATGGCGAATACGCTTTGGATCGGTATTATCGGTAAAGGGGCTATTGCGGATGCCTGGTTAAACCTCTTTCTCACCCTCACGGTTCTCGATATCTGGCGCTACTGGCAACAGCCAGAATCATCGCGCTTTTTGTTATTACGGGTTTATCTGTGGATGGCGCTGGGGTTGTTGACTAAAGGCCCTGTAGCGGTGCTGATACCGTTGCTGGTCAGCGGTATCTTCTTTGTGATTCAGGGGCAATGGCGGCGCTGGCTGACGGCTATCTTCTATCTGCCAGGCTGGGTATTACTGTTGCTGATTCTGACGCCCTGGTTATGGCTGGTTTATCAGGATCAGGGGATGGGTTTTTTCAAAGGCTTTCTACTAGATCACAATCTTAACCGGTTCAGTGACACTCGCGAAGGTCATGGCGGTAAACTCTGGTATTACCTTATAGCCTTGCCACTGGTGTTGCTGCCGTTTAGTGGGGCATTGTTTACTCTGCTACGTAATCTGCGTGAGTATTGTAAGGACTCACTCACTCTCTATCTTATGATATGGCTGGGTGTTGTGTTTGCTCTAGTGTCAGTCTCTGGTACTCAGCTGCCTCACTATGTGGTCTATGGTATCTCTGGTTTACTGCTACTTTTTGCCCATTATCGTGACCGTCTGTTCCGTAGCTGGGGGCTGGCCTTTCCGTTAGTGTTCTTTATCCTGATGCTCGCACTGCCCTGGATTCTTGAATCTGCAGCAGGCAATAGTCGTAAGCTTTATGAGCAAGAGATGCTGGGCCGGGTCTGGGATGTCGTTGGGACACCCTACCTGATTGCCAGTGTTATTGCGTTACTACTGGTCCTGGGTATTACCTTCACTTCAAAGCTGGAAAAGCCAGTTAAGTTTGTAGCCATTGGCTTTATTCAGACACTGTTTGTCTTCAACTTCTTTATTCAGGTGATGGCGGGTTTACAACAGCTGCCTGTCCAGGAAGCGGCCTATATAGCTAAAGCCCGGGCAGGAGAGAATGTAGTCGCCTATGGCCTACATATGCCTACCTTCAGTGTTTATCGTGATGCGATTACGCCTAAAGAGAAAAACCCGAAGCCGGGAGATCTTATCTTTACCGATGCGGATAATCTGAAAAAACTGCAAAAACGTCATCCCGAGGCGCTATTACAACCGCTTTATAGCAAAGGCGGAATTCGGTTAATGGAGTGGCGTGATGCAAAGCCTGCTAACGCAGATTAAACAGTGTTTTATTGTTGCAGGATTACCCGATCAGCTGAAGAGTGCTCAGCAGGGTTTTAATAAGCAGACAGATCAACCAGCGCTGACTCGTTTAACCCTGTTGGCGTTGGCTTTACTGGGTACAGCACTGCTGCTCTGGCTACTAGCTGGCTATCATGGCGCTTTTCATCTGTTCAATCAGTTTACCCCCTATTTACCAGCAACTTTTTGGCAGATCGCTACGTTTATGGGTGATACGACATTTGTTTTGGCGTTGTCTCTGCTCGTTGCGCGGCGTAATCCCGCGATTTTATGGGTGCTATTGATTGCTGCGGTTTATGGCACACTTGCGACCCATGGGTTTAAAAACTTGTTCGATGCTGCCCGGCCTCCGGTTGCGTTGTTAACCGATGATTACAATCTGGTGGGCCGAGCGCTGAGAAATGGCAGCTTCCCATCGGGTCACTCATTGTCGGCGTTGGTCTTCGTCACAACGGCCTATTACTTTTTCAACAACCCGGTCTTGCGAGGGACTCTCCTGCTAGTTGGCGGGGTGGTTGCCCTGAGTCGGGTGATGGTTGCCGCTCACTGGCCGATCGATGTTTTAGTGGGTAGCGCACTGGGTATACTGGTTACCGTCGCTGCCATTAAGACAGCGCAGAGGTTCTCATTGGGTTTTCGTTTACCAATGCACCTGTTTATCCTGTTCCTGCTCCTAACGGCTGCTCTGATGATTCTGGGTGGGCATGACGGGGGTTATCCACAGGCTCATCTTTTCGCCAAAGTTATCGCCCTGTCCTCTCTGCTGGTCTTTGTCTTTGAATACTTCCTGCCGCTAAAGCAGTCCCGGCCTCGCTAATCTAAGCAGGCCTCTACGTTTTTCTATAAATAGGCAGATAAAACTACCTACTCATCAGCTTTTGGCTCTTTCTATAACGCGGATAACTATGCGATAATTCACTACATTAGATATTTCTTATGTAGTGAGTGCTTATGCAGCGCGACTACAGAATTTTTAACGATTAGGGTGTTTATCATGGCTGCTAATAAAGTTATCTCCGTTTCCACTTCAATGAAGGCTGGGTGTCAGGTTCATGCTGATATTCGGGGTCATAAAATTGTTATCGATCAGCCGAAACCGGCAGGGGGTACGGATGAAGGCCCTACACCATTAGAGTTCTTTCTGTTCTCGCTGGCTGGATGTATCGCTAGCATCGCTCGTGTAGCCGCAACGCAACAGAAAATAGAGATGCGCAGTATTGATATTGAT
>JAGPUU010000484.1 GCA_018067325.1 Amphritea sp. | reverse complement strand
ATCAGCCAGTGACGCTGCTTCCCTGTTGTCAGATTCTAAGCAGCAGATCCGCGCGCCACTAGCCCTTATCCAGCAGGGATTACTGAACAGGCATAAAAAAATCCGATGTTGGTATCAATATCGGATTTTCTATCAAGCCCTTCTATAGCTCAAATGCTTAAGTGAACAGTATTGCGCCAATAGGCGGGTTTTATCAGGCTATTTAATGGTTATGCAGTAGCGATAACGTTTGAAGCTGCATCTTGATAAGTCTTGATCTGATCGAAGTTCAGGTAGCGGTAAACATCTTCAGCCATGCTGTCGATCTTTAACGCGTACTCCATATACTCAGCAACCGTAGGTATCTTGCCGGTCAGAGCGGCTACAGCAGCCAGTTCAGCTGAAGACAGGTAAACGTTAGCGCCAGTGCCTAAGCGGTTAGGGAAGTTACGGGTAGAAGTAGAAACAACAGTGGTGTTGTCGCCTACACGTGCCTGGTTACCCATACACAGAGAACAGCCTGGCATCTCCATACGTGCACCTGCTTTTCCGAAGATGTTGTAGTAACCCTCTTCAGTCAGCTGTGCTGCATCCATCTTAGTAGGTGGAGCGATCCACAGACGAGTTGGAGTCGGAATGCCAGCGGCTTCAAGAAGCTTGCCTGCAGCGCGGAAGTGGCCAATGTTGGTCATACAAGAACCGATGAATACTTCATCGATCTGTGTACCAGCAACATCGGACAGCAGCTTAACGTCATCCGGATCGTTAGGGCAGGCCAGGATAGGCTCTTTAACGTCAGCCAGATCGATTTCGATAACAGCTGCATAATCTGCATCAGCATCGCCTTCCATTAGCTCAGGGTTAGCCATCCATTCCTGCATACCAACGATACGACGCTCGATAGTACGTGGGTCACCATAACCTTCAGCGATCATCCACTTCAGCATGGTGATGTTTGAGTTCAGGTATTCTTTAATTGGAGCCTCGTTCAGTTTGATTGAACAAGCAGCAGCTGATCGTTCAGCAGCGGAATCAGACAGTTCAAATGCTTGCTCGACTTTCAGGTCAGGCAGGCCCTCGATTTCAAGGATTCGACCAGAGAAGATGTTCGTTTTACCTGCTTTAGCAACGGTCAATAACCCCTGTTTGATAGCGTAGTAAGGGATAGCGTTAACCAGGTCACGCAGAGTAATACCCGGCTGAAGCTTATCGCCTTTGAAGCGAACCAGAACAGACTCAGGCATATCCAGAGGCATAACGCCGGTAGCTGCTGCGAAAGCAACCAGACCGGAGCCTGCTGGGAAAGAGATGCCGATTGGGAAACGGGTGTGTGAGTCACCACCAGTACCAACAGTATCAGGCAGCAACATACGGTTCAGCCAAGAGTGGATTACACCGTCACCAGGGCGCAGAGATACACCGCCACGGTTCATGATGAAATCTGGCAGCGTATGATGAGTATTTACATCGATAGGCTTTGGATAAGCGGCAGTGTGACAGAAAGACTGCATCGTCAGGTCAGCAGAGAAACCAAGGCAAGCCAGGTCTTTCAGTTCGTCACGGGTCATAGGACCAGTAGTATCCTGAGAGCCAACAGTCGTCATCTTAGGCTCGCAGTATGTGCCAGGGCGAACGCCTTCGATACCACAAGCTTTACCAACCATCTTCTGAGCAAGAGAGTAGCCTTTGCCAGTATCAGCAGGTTGGTCAGGCTTGCGGAATAGCTCAGTAGGGCTTAAGCCCAGCGCTTCACGTGCACGGTCAGTCAGGCCACGGCCGATGATCAGAGGGATGCGGCCGCCGGCGCGTACTTCGTCATACAGCACTGGCGTTTTCAGGCTGAATTCGCTCAGCACTTCGCCGGTTTCAGCGTTTTTAGCAACACCTTCATATGGGTAAACGTCTACAACGTCACCCATATTCATTTTCTCAACATCCATTTCGATAGGCAGGGCGCCCGCATCTTCCATAGTGTTAAAGAAAATAGGTGCAATCTTATTACCGAAGCAATATCCGCCAGCACGCTTATTTGGCACGTTCGGGATATCATCACCGAAGAACCATAGAACCGAGTTAGTTGCTGATTTACGTGAAGAGCCGGTACCTACAACATCACCTACGTATGCAACAGGATGTCCTTTAGCTTTAACTTCTTCGATCAGCTTCAGCGGACCTACTGAACCTTGCTCCTCAGGAACGATTCCATCACGAGCCATCTTCAGCATCGCATTAGCGTGCAGTGGGATATCTGGGCGGGTGAAAGCATCCGGAGCAGGGGATAGGTCGTCGGTGTTTGTTTCACCGGTTACTTTGAATACAGTAACGGTGATCTTCTCAGCAATTTCAGGCTTAGAAGTAAACCACTCAGCATTAGCCCATGATTCAAGCACTTGTTTAGCGTGGGCGTTACCCGCGTCAGACTTCTCTTTAACGTCATGGAATGCATCAAACATCAGCAGAGTGTGGGACAGTGATTTAACCGCAGTTGGAGCCAGAGCGTCGACATCCAGAGCTGCAATCAGTGGCTGGATGTTGTAACCGCCGAGCATGGTGCCCAGTAGTTCTACCGCTTTTACATTATCAATCAGTGGGGATGCTGCTTCGCCTTTAGCGATAGCGGCCAGGAAACCTGCTTTAACATAAGCTGCCTGGTCAACACCTGCAGGAACACGATTTTCCAATAGGTCCAGGATAAATGCTTCTTCGCCAGCCGGCGGATTTTTCAATAGCTCAACCAGAGAGGCTGTCTGATCAGCATCCAGTGGTTTTGCTGGCACGCCTTCTTGGGCGCGTCCTTCTGCATGTTCACGG
>JAGPUU010000145.1 GCA_018067325.1 Amphritea sp. | reverse complement strand
GAGATGCATTCTACCTCCACAGGCTGAGGAGTCAACAGGGAGACACTAAAAAAGTGTCAATTTGATGAAAAAGATCGATATTTTTATAAGCAGTGGCTAGAACGCGGCTTCGCCGCTGGCTAGACGTCGCTGCGCGACCTGCTTGCCACCAGGAAAGCCTTCTTTATGGCGTTGTGACAACCTGCTTCGTAAGCAAAAGAACATACTTAGCCTTAAAACAACAAAACCGCCTGACGGCGGTTTTATTGTTTTGCTTTTTCTAGCAGTAAAACGAAATTTTACGATCTAGCCACTAGCGGGCCGCGAAGCGGCGTTCTAATTAGCTACACAGTTGCGTTCTAGCTACTCAACAAGCTTATCGTTTTTTACCTTTTTTCTTCTGCTTGTCATTATGAAGTTTCTGTCGCAGTTTTTTCATTACCTGCCGCTTAGAAAGCTCATTCTTTTTGTCTTTGAATGGGTTTTCACTGCTTTTAAACTCAAAGCGTAACGGTGTACCTTTGATACCCAGCACTTTAGTGAACTTATTTTCCAGATACCGCTTATAAGAACCCGGTAGCGAATTGGTCTGGTTACCGTGAATCACAATAACCGGCGGATTAGAGCCACCCTGGTGAGCATAACGCAGCTTAATGCGATTACCATTTACCAATGGCGGCTGATGGTCAGCAACGATATCTTCCAACATCCGCGTAAGCTTGTTTGTTGGCCATTTTTTCATAGCGAAGCCATACGCTTCATCAACTGAGCCAAACAGATTGCCCACCCCACTGCCATGCAAAGCAGAGATGAAATGCATTCGAGCGAAAGAAACAAACTCAAGGCGACGACGTAACTGCTCTCGCACGACCTCTTTATCTTCGCCCGTCATGCCATCCCATTTATTCAGGGCTATTACTAAGGAGCGACCCGCATCAAGCACATAACCCAACATGTGTAGATCCTGGTCTGACACCCCTTCCTGAGCGTCAATAACCAACACGACGACATTGGCATCTTTGATCGCCCGAAGCGTTTTAATAATTGAAAACTTCTCTACCGCTTCAGTCACATTCTTACGCCGACGAATACCCGCAGTGTCGATTAATGTGTACGGCTCTCCATCGCGCTCAAATGGGATATAGATACTATCCCGCGTAGTTCCTGCTTCATCAAATACCACTACACGGTCTTCGCCCAAAATACGGTTAACCAACGTCGACTTACCCACATTTGGGCGCCCAACGATCGCTATTTTCTTTTGGCGCAGCCACTCTTCATCTTCTTCAGTCTCTTCCCGCAAAGGAATATCCTGCAAAACATGCTCGATTAACTGAGTCACACCACGACCATGGGATGCTGCAATTGGCAATGGCTCCGACAAACCTAGTCCGTAAAAATCTGCCATCGCTACGTCAGGATCAAGACCGTCGGTCTTATTGACGACAACATGACTTTCTTTTTCACAACGACGCAGATGATCGGCGATCATCTCATCGGCAGGACTAAGCCCAGCTCGACCGTCAACCAGAAATAGTACAATGTCGGCTTCATCGATAGCTAACAGCGACTGCTCAGCCATCTTGTAATCAATACCATCTTCATCACCGGAAATACCCCCGGTGTCTACCACCATGTAATCCCGCTCTCCCAGACGGCCTTCACCATACTTCCGGTCACGAGTCAGACCCGACAAGTCAGCAACGAGGGCGTCACGACTTCTTGTCAGCCTGTTAAACAGTGTCGACTTACCCACATTTGGGCGACCAACGAGAGCAATTACCGGAAGCATATTTAGTTACCAATTTTTATAAAAAAGCGTTATTACATAAAGCAAAATGGCGGCTACCTGATATAGCAGGTAGCCGCCCGATTTCTAACGCAGAGGTTAATTAAGCTGTAATGCAATCAGGCGACCACTGTTGCCTAACACGTACAAAACATTACCTTCAACAGCCATATCTCCACGTACACCAGCTGAGTCAGCCTGATAACGCGCAACAAAGTGCCCATCTACCTGAGACATAAAGTGCAGATAACCTTCAAAATCACCTACAACGACAGTATTACCTAGCACAGCAGGAGCCGTAATTTGGCGATATTCTAATGCAGACTGACGCCAAACGCTGGCGCTACTGCTTTGATCGAACGCCTGAAGAAAACCATTCTCTTCACTCACATATATGTTACCAAAACCTGCCGACAAACTTTGATAGCTAGAAGCCTTCTGAGACCATAAGATCTGAGCATCTGAAGCACTGACAGCAACCAGCTTTCCCTGATAACTAACAATGTAGATCACGCCATCAATATAAAGCGGACGGGCATCGATATCGATCAGCCGTTCTAATTCAGTTTTACCTTCAGCAACAGTAATACGACGTTGCCATAGCTCAAGCCCGGTATCATTTCGAACAGCTATCAATTTACCATTTGCAAAGCCTGCAATAGTCGCATTTGAGGCCACTATCGGAGCGCTTGTACCGCGCAATGTCAAACGAGGAATTTGACTATCATAACTCCAGCGACGCTCACCGGTATTCAAATCCATAGCAACCAGCTTGCCATTCTGCAGCTGAGCAACCGCCAGATCAGTATTCATCTGAACCGGACTGAGGGTTTCACTACTTAACTGCTGACGCCACATTTCTGCACCATCAACAGCATTAAGCATAATCACTTCACCTCGCTCGGTAGTCACCGCAACATGGGCCGGACCAACACCTACGCCACCGGCAATAGCCGATTCAAGATCAATATTCCAAATCACCTTACCATCAACACGATCGACGGCATAAACCTTACCCTCGACATCCGCAGCATAGATAACGTTCTCGTTAACCGCCAAACTGAGCTTATTAAACTTCTCACCCAATCCAGCGCCTACGGACGTTTTCCAAAGAACTTCAACCTTCTTTTCTGCGTCAAAGCTCACCAGCTCAGCAGGCTCGATTTCAACTTCACCGCCCCACCAACCGCAAGCTGAAAGACTGAGTACGCTAATTGAGATCAGCGCAAGTCGACATAGCTGTTTCATCTGTTAATTCCCTTCTGCAGCCAAACTTTCAAGCTTAATATTCAGGAGAGGCCGAGCACCCTGAGGCGCATCTGCTGCTGCAGATTGATAGGCATTACGCGCTTTATCAATCTCACCCTGCTGTAGATACAGATCCCCTTTCAACTCCGCCAGGCTCACACTGAAACTCGACTCTTTAAGCGCATCCAGAAGAGAGATGGCATCACCTGCGTCGCCCATCGCCGCCATTACCCGCGCTTTACGCATAGTCGCTACAGTTTTCATGACGCTGTCTTGAGATTGACCCAAAACCCAGTCAAGTTCACCGAGGGCTGTCGTATAATCGCCTGCATCAACAGAAAGACGAGCCGCAAATAAAGCACCAAAGTGCGCATACGCAGTATCACCGTAATCTTCCTTCAGGCTTTTTGCCAGATGAGAGGCCGTTGTTCGCTGTTCGTCCGTTGATTGGGGACCACTGGCCAACGCCACTGCCTGCACCAGACTCTGATAAACAGTAGCCGCGTTCTCTGCAGCAACACGCTGATTGCTTTCCCAGCCTTTCCAGCCGAATACAATGGCCAGCGCCAGCGCAACCCCCAATAGAAGAGATCTACCATTCTCTTTCCACCAGCCTTTTAACGCCTCAACCTGTTCTTCTTCAGTGCGCATTTCCGACACAGCTCGCTCCTAATCGTATTCGCTTATTGTATTGCTAATTATGCCTACCACTGCTGCCGCAGCAACCCACTCAGGTTATCGACCTGAATGTCATAAATTGGTTCAGAGTTATACCACAGGTTGGCAAGCAGAGAATCGTTTTCTTCACGAATCAACACTACCCAGGGAGCACCCGTCTGTCTCGCCTTACTACTTATATTCTTAAGACCGCTGCAGTGTACCCGAATTCGCATCCCAGGCAACGTGTCCCGCAGCTGATCAGCCAGTACCATTAACTGATTCTGCAATCCTTTATGCTCTGCTGCCAGATAAAGGTCGAATGGCTGCTTTAGATTGTCCGGCACTACTTCCAGAGTTTCCAACAGCAGAATCAATCTCTCTACACCCATCGCAAAACCAACGGCTGGCGTAGGCCTACCACCCAACTGCTTTACCAGACCATCATAGCGCCCACCTGCACAAACGGTACCCTGAGCACCCAGTTTGTCGGTCACCCATTCAAAAACCGTTTTACAGTAATAATCCAGGCCGCGGACCAATCGTGGATTCAACTCATAAGTTATTCCTGCCCGATCCAGCATGTCACACAGATCGGCGAAGTGCTCACGAGATTCATCATCAAGATAATCAGTTAAAGAAGGCGCATCATCCAGCATAGATTGAGTTTGAGGATCTTTACTATCCAACACCCTCAATGGATTTGTGGTCAATCGGCGCTGACTATCCTCATCAAGCTTATCTTTACGCTCTGTCAGGTAAGCAACCAGGGCATCTTTATACTCTGCCCGGGCTTCATTACTCCCCAGCGAATTAAGCTGGAGAGTCACCGAATCAAGAATCCCTAACTCCTTCCATAGCCTGGCACTGAGCATAATGACTTCAGCATCAATATCAGCACTAGCCATACCGAAGGTTTCCACTCCGATTTGATGGAACTGGCGATAACGGCCTTTTTGAGGTTTTTCATAGCGGAACATCGGTCCTTGATACCATAACCTTTGCGTCTGATTAAAGAGCAAACCATGCTCTTCACCAGCACGAACACAACTGGCGGTACCTTCCGGACGAAGGGTCAGACTTTCACCGTTGCGGTCATCAAAGGTATACATCTCTTTCTCAACGATATCGGTAACTTCCCCGATGGAACGTTTAAAAAGATCAGTTTGTTCGACGATAGGCATGCGGATCTCTGAATATCCGTAGGCGCCGAGCACTGATTTCACACTATTTTCCAGAAACTGCCACACCGGTGTCTGGTCCGGCAGAATATCATTCATTCCACGAATGGCTTTTATTTTGGCCAATGTTTAATACCTAATCGACTAATTCTATATTAACTTTGCGGCAAATTTAAACGCACCACGCCGGAGCGGATATTGCGGTCAAATTTCACAGATTTCCCATCAAAAACCACATCGCCCACAGCACTCGCTCTTCCCAGCAATACTTTAAGCGGTGTTACACCCGAAACAGACAACTCACTCCCCGCAGGCTTAACCCGCATAGCAAGCACCTCTCCGGTACTATCTTCGACACTTACCCAGCATTCATCTACGAAAGTGATACGTAGTGTTCCTTCAGCACTGCCGGCTTGTTGCTTTATCGCCTCTACTATTGGCTTTAATTCAAGCGGCTGCTCAGCAGCCACTTCTGTAACCGGTGTATCCACTAGTGCCGTTTCAGTAACAGTCAGAGGTATTGAGATCTCACCTGAAGGCAGCATCTCAGACTCTCCAGCAACAGACAACTCTCCGCTCGCTGATGCCTCCGCCGGTTTTTCTATCTGAACAGGCTGCACAATCAGAGTAGTTCCATCCGTTGACTCTACCTCTACCGACTGTGCCACAGGCAGTTGAGATAAAGACTGATCAACCCCTTGCTGGGTTTTCCACCACCAAACAGTTGCAGCAATGATCACTAATAGAAAGATCCAGGTTGACCACTTAATCATCGGATCACTCAGGCGGGCTGATGATTGCATACCAGGAGCAGAACGAATATTAGGCGCAGACTTCGAACGACCGTACATCGCATCAAAGTGAGTCAGAAAGCGCTCTTCATCTAGCTTCAGCAATTTGGTATAGGAACGAATATAACCCCGGGCAAAGACTAAACTCGGTAACTCTTCAAACGCAGCACGTTCTAGAGAGTCAATGTATTTATCGGACAACCTTAGCTCATGGGCAACATCCTTTTGAGACAACCCCTCTTGCTCTCTTGCAGCAATAAGCTCAGCAGTTGGGAACACCTGCCCTTCACCTTCTTGATTCAGCGACTGATCATTACTCACAGAGTCGACTCCTTATACTGACGATACTCTTCTGATTCAGGAAACATATTTTTAAGAATTAAACCATAGGTAGCGGCGCTCACGCCGAGGTTCTGCAATCGGGATATTTGCACACCTAGCCAGAGACTCTGAGCGCTATGCTGTACCCTCTTATCATCAACCATCGCTCTGAACTGCTCGAAGTAACTAACAGACGCTTCTAACTCATTTTTTTGAATCAGGACATCTGATAACTGCAACAGAGCCGTGGGACGATTAGGATTAAGCTTCAAACTGCGCTTAAACGCATGTTCAGCAGCATCGAGACGCTCAATTAGCAGATAGCAGCGTCCAAGATTTTCAAACGCCTGACTTCGCCGATTATAAAAGGGATCTTCTGTGGCACGAGCTAGCTCTTTACAGGCTTGGGAATAGCGCTCTAAGCTGAACAAAAAAGCACCGTAATTATTATGCATCATGG
>JAGPUU010000140.1 GCA_018067325.1 Amphritea sp. | reverse complement strand
TTCGGTGTTTTAATCAGGTGACGCTACCCGATTCTTGCTCTATTTTTTCAAATCTTCATCTATTGACGCAGATTACTTCTGCGCAGGGAGGGTTAATCGAGAAACTGTTCGAGCAGATCATTGAGGAACAGACGTCCCCGGGGGGATGGCGCAAGAATACCGGAATCGGTTTGCATCAGCCCTGCGTGACGGCTTTTATCTAACAGACTGGATATGGAGTCCAGTGATAACCCGGTACGCTGACTGAAAAGGTCGCTGTTGACGCCACCGGTCAGGCGCAGGGCGTTCATCATAAATTCAAAAGGGCGTTCCTGTTGACTGATATCCTGTTCGCCGGAGATCGGATTCAACGCATCCATATAAGCTTTAGGTTGGCGTTGTTTCCAACGGCGGGTAATCCGATTCTGTTCGGGCCAGGTTACTTTTTGGTGGGCACCGGCACCGATTCCCAGATAATCACCAAACTGCCAGTAATTAAGATTATGTTGCGACTGATGCTCGGGCTGACTGTAGGCGGAGATCTCATATTGCTGGTAACCGTTATCTGCTAGCAATGCTTGCCCCTGTTCCTGAATGGCCCAGAGAGTTTCATCTTTTGGCAATTTAGGCGGACGGCTAAAAAACTCGGTATTGGGCTCGATGGTCAACTGATACCAGGATAGGTGGCTGGGTTGCAGATCTATCGCTTGTTGCAGGTCTGTTAGCGCGGTTTCCGGAGTCTGGTCAGGTAAGCCGTGCATCAGATCCAGATTGAAATTATCAAAGCCTATTTCGCGAGCTTTACCGGCGGCATGCAGGGCGTCGTGACGGTTATGTATCCGTCCCAGTTGCTGCAACCGGGCACTGTCAAAACTCTGTACTCCGATTGAGAGGCGGTTGACTCCGGCTTCTCTGAATCCGGCAAAGCGTTCCTGCTCGAAAGTACCCGGATTTGCTTCCATGGTGATCTCAGCAGAGGCCGATAGTGGTGTGAGACCAGCAACGCCATCGAGGATCTGTTTGATCCCCTGAGCATCAAACAGGCTTGGGGTGCCGCCGCCAATAAAGATGGTCTCAATCTGGCGGCCCTGTACGCCGGGAAGTTCTGCCTCAAGATCCCTCAGCAGCGCGTCTATATAACGCTGTTGAGGGATCTCACCGGTTACTGCATGGGAATTGAAGTCACAGTAGGGGCATTTACGCACACACCAGGGGATGTGGAGATAGAGCGATAGCGGCGGTAGGCTGAGCATCTCAGGCTTTCTCAAAGGTAGTTCGGAATCATCTTGATCAGCTGTTGTACAGCCTGGCCCCGATGACTGATTCTGTTTTTCTGTTCAGAAGGGAGCTGAGCCGATGCTATATCAAGCCCGGGCACCAGAAACAGAGGGTCATAGCCGAAACCATTTTCACCTTGAGGGTGAGACAAAATTTGTCCTTCCCAGGTTCCCTGACAGATTAGCGGAGTTGGGTCTTCAGCGTGGCGCATGAACACCAGAACACAACGGAATCTAGCGCTACGTTCTTCCGGCGACATCCCTTCCAGTAAGCGTAGAAGCCTAGTGTTGTTTTTAGCATCGGAGGCACCAGCCCCAGCAAAGCGAGCAGAATAGATTCCCGGAGCGCCTTTAAGCGCATCCACTTCCAGTCCTGAATCATCCGCTAGGGAGGGCAAACCAGTTAACTGGCAGGCGTGGCGGGCTTTAAGGATGGCGTTCTCAACAAAGCTCAGTCCGGTCTCTTCCGCATCTGGCACATTGAATTCTGATTGCGGCAGCACTTCAACGCCGAGCTCTCCCAGGACCTGATTAAACTCTCTCAGTTTGCCTTTGTTACCGCTGGCAAGGACGATTTGACGGGACATAAAGTATCCTTAGTTCAAATGCTTTTTTTAACTATCAGTGGGTAGCGAACAGCTAGTCGACATAAAAACGCTGCTCAAAATTGATGCTGTAAGCCGGCTGATTTGGATCAGGTTGTACCTGCAAGCTAAAACGCAGAACCTGATCGTCGGTAAAACTAAAGTCGCCGATATAGTAGAGCGCGTTAGTTTCATCTATCTTCTGAAAGCTCAGTTCCTGCTTTTGCGAGATCAGGTTGACCACCTCGCCTTTAACAATAGCCGAAACTGGCTTAGTCGTGCCGTCGGCCTGTTTTTGCAGTACAGATATGTTCAGCAAACCTTTAGTTTTACTACGTTTGATGCCGTAGGACTGTGCTACATCAGGTTGAATGAAGCTGCTGTTAAAGGCGTTATAGTGAATCATGTAATCGCCGTGGGAGACCATCTGTTCGGCACTGCTAAGGGGTGAAACGAGCAAGCCAGCAATGACTACCAGCGTGGCACAAAACCTTTTACTAAAGTGTTTGCATAAGGTTGATACTTTCATTGTTTTCTCCCTATCGGGTGATTCGGTAAATTGCGACTTCGCCCAGCATATTGGGCCACAAGCGGATCGACCAGTGATGCTTATGTTCGTTGTCCACTACGGTTCGTTCAAGGATGTGTATGTTTCGCTCAACACACAATTGCTCAAAATCTTTGAACGTACAGAAGTGAATATTGGGTGTGTTATACCAAGTATAGGGCAGGAACTTAGAAACCGGCATTCTGCCACGAAAAGCAAGATAGCCCCGTGCACGCCAATGGCCAAAGTTAGGAAAAGTGACGATGCACTCTTTACCGATACGTAGCATTTCGTCGACGATCTGGTCCGGGTGATACATCACCTGAAGCGCCTGGGTCATAATGACGGTATCGAAACTGCTGTCCTGAATGCTGGCCAGCCCTTCATCGATATTTTTCTCGACAACATTAATCCCTTTCTCAATACAGGTCGTAATATTGTCGTGATCAAACTCGACACCATAGCCCGTAATGTTTTTTTCTTGCTGCAGGTATGCCAATAACTCACCATCACCGCACCCCAGATCCAACACTTTGCTGTTGGGGGTTATCCAATCCTGAATAATGTCCAGATCAGCACGCATCAGTTATTCTCCTTGCCAGTCTGAGGAATATCAGCAACGACCTGTTTCATATAGGCTGAAAAAATATCCATATAGCGGGGATTTGGTATCAGGAATGCATCATGCCCGTTATGGGAATCGATCTCTGCATAGCTGACTCGTTTTTCAGCAGTAACCAATGCGTCGACAATTTCCCGGGAGCGTTCTGGTGAGAAACGCCAGTCGGTGGTAAATGAGATCACCATAAACTTGCATTGTACGTTGCTAACCGCATCCGCCAGATTGTGATCGTGGTCCGCTGCGGGATCAAAATAATCCAGTGCTTTAGTCATCAATAGATAGGTATTGGCATCGAACGCTTTGGAGAACTGCTCGCCCTGATAGCGAAGGTAGGATTCAATTTCGAACTGTGGATTAAAATCATAACTGATTTTTCCTTCACGTAGTTCGCGGCCGAATTTTTCCCGCATGCCGTCATCGGACAGGTAGGTGATATGGCCAAGCATCCGAGCCAGCATCAGACCCGTTTTTGGCACCTTACCGTTTTCGTAGAAGTGGCCATTATTAAAATCCGGATCACGGGAAATTGCCTGCCTGGCTACCTCATTAAAGGCTATATTCTGGGCGCTGAGTTTTGGCGCGGCGGCGATAACCATGCAGTGGCGTAATCGTTGTGGATAGTCGATAGCCCATTGCAGTGCTTGCATTCCCCCGAGGCTGCCACCCACGATCGCCGCCCATTGGTAGATGCCGAAGTGGTCTGCAAGTCGAGCCTGGCTTTCAACCCAGTCAGCGACGGTCATAATTGGGAAGTCCGGGCCAAAAGGTTTATCGGTTTCCGGATTGGTACTCCGAGGGCCGGTTGAACCATGGCAGCCGCCCAGATTATTCAGGCCGATGACAAAGAATTTGTCGGTGTCGATCGGTTTTCCAGGCCCTATAGCCGAGTCCCACCATCCGGGTTTTTTGTCATCGGGGCTGTGATAGCCAGCTAAATGGTGGTTGCCAGACAGTGCGTGGCACACCAATACGGCATTAGATGCATCCGCATTCAGGCTGCCATAGGTTTCAATGACCAAGTCATAGCTGTCTAATTGGCGACCACAGGCCAGTGCCAGGGGCTGGTCAAAATGGATAGTCTGCGGTGTGACGATACCGACAGAACCTTCAGGAATGGATTGAGGCATAATTCTCACTTAACGCTGATAACTCGAAAAAAGATGTTGCTGAAAGACCGGGTCAAGCTTCACATTTCGTACAGCAAAGCCTGGCTATCTAAAATCAGATAACCAGTAGGGCGGTAGTCATGTTGAGGTCTCAGTATCACTTTAGTTGTGCTCAATCGTTAATATTTGGGGAATCTTTTTGGGGCTTTCGATCCTTACCCTTTTCTGCCGACCCAGCTCACCACTGAGTATGCTGACTGCGCTTTTGGCTACGCCAAACTGCTTTGCCAGGAACTTTACCAGATGGGCGTTGGCTTTGCCCTCTATTGGCGGCGCGGTGATGCGAATTTTAACACTCTCATCATGCAGTCCAGCAATAGCATCACTACTGGCTTTGGGTTGCAGGTGGCAATTGAGTATCAGATTGCCGTCCTGCCAAGTATAAAAGCTTCCCATCTACAATCTCAGAGGAGAAATTGAGTCAGATTACTCAGCTGTGAACGGGCGATTTGAATAGTAATAAAGATCAGAATAGGCGATAGATCTAATCCTCCTAACGAGGGAATTACTCGGCGCGCAAGTCCAAATACTGGTTCAGTCAGTTGGGTAATCAGCTGAGGCCCCGGGTGAAAACTACCGGGAGCAACCCAGCTGATAATCACGGAACCGATAACCGCATAAAAATAGATATTCAGAATCGTATCAAATACACCAACACCGGAAAGCACCAGCATAGCGGTTATATTGCTACCGATACCTTGCCCTTTAAGCAGCAGTATCAGGCTCCAGGTTGCCAGATTGACCAGAAAAGCCAGTACCAGCGGAGACAGATCGATATTGGCGGGTCGTGGAATAATACGCTGTAGTGGTACTAATGGTGCCGAAGTAACCTTTACCACTGCTTGTGCAATCGGGTTGTAATAATCAGCTTTGGCCAGCTGAAGTAGAAAGCGCAGAACTACAATAAACACATAAAGCTGACCGAACAGCTGGATTATTGAACTGATAGGATCCTGTCCCATTGTTTCAGTACCTGTTGGATAAAATTTATGGGTTGGTTTGTCTTAGTGCCTGAATTGATAACACCAGAGTCTTTAAACTATAAGTACAACAAGAGTATAGAGCCTTTCCCGGTGACTATGAACCTGAGAAAGGCTTTTTATATCATCTGGTTATTGGTTGGGTTATTTCCCGAACTTATTTTCCGAGCTCTGCAGCCAATGCTTCAGCACGGTCGCTACAGGCTTGCATGCCGTTGGCGATAATCTCTGGTAGCCCCTGATCAATAAAGGTCAGTATTGCTTGTTCAGTAGTGCCTTTCGGTGACGATACCCGGCGGCGCAGTTCGGCCGGCTCTACATCACTCTGGCGAGCAATCTCAGCAGCGCCAAGCGCCGTTTGAATGGTCAGCTGTTTAGAGATTTCGCGACTGAGACCGAGTTTTTCTCCGGCAGCCACCATCGCTTCCATCATCAGGAAATAATATGCGGGGCCACTTCCGGATACGGCAGTTACCGCATTCAGTTGGACTTCGGTGTCTACCCAGAGAGCGATGCCGGTTGCCTGCATAATTTGTTCTGTCTGATTGCGTTGTGATTCAGTCACCCGCGGATTGGCATAAAGCCCCGATGCTCCCTGTTTTACCAGTGCAGGGGTATTTGGCATGCAACGTACTAACGCAAGATCCCCACCTAACCAGGTCTCCATGCTGTCACACATAATGCCCGCAGCAACAGAAACAATCAGGGGTTGATGTTGCTGAACCGCTGCGGCTATATCCATCGCTACCGCTTTCAATATCTGCGGTTTAACTGCCAGAATTACGATATCGGCAGCCGCTACTGCAGCGTTGTTATCGGTTGTGGTGTGCAGGCCTTGCTGTTTAAGGTCATCAAGCTTTCCTAACTGAGTACCAGTAGCCCAGATATTTTCAGCAGGGAATTGGTTGCTGATCAGCCCGCCGATGATTGCGCGGGACATGTTGCCCGCGCCGATGAATGCCAGTGTTGGTTGTGTGCTCACGTGTAATTCCTGATCTTAAAATACTGATTATTTAGCGCTTGGATGTTACTTGCCGGTCTTACTTACCGGTCCTATTTACTATAGTCACGGGGGCCAAACAGGGCGGTTCCTATTCGTACAATCGTTGCGCCTTCATGGATGGCGGCTTCCATATCGCCAGACATCCCCATGGACAGCGTATCCAGCGTCTCATTCGGTAGTCGCTGTTGTAAAGTTTGCAGTAAAGCGTTCATTTGAGCAAAGGGTTGTCGCTGTAACTCCGGATCATCGCTACTGATGGGAATAGCCATCAGACCGCGCAGCTGAACGTTTTCCAACTCAATTATCTGTTTTGCCAATGCAGGAAGTTCTTCAGGCAAGATGCCGGCCTTACTTTTCTCTCTGCTGATATTGACCTGTAAGCATATATTTAACGGAGCCAAATGGTTGGGACGTTGGTCGCTTAGGCGCTGGGCTATTTTAAATCGGTCTACACTGTGAACCCAGCTAAAGTTTTCCGCGATCGGCCGGGTTTTATTTGACTGAATAGGACCAATAAAGTGCCAGCAGATATCAAGATCGGCTAATGCGGCAATCTTATCCAGCGCTTCCTGTAGATAGTTTTCACCAAAGTCCTGCTGGCCTTCGGCCCAGACCTGGCGAAGCTCATTTTCATGACGGGTTTTACTGACGGCCAGCAGTTTCACACTATCAGGTGGGCGATGTGCGATCTTTGTGGCAGTAGCGATGCCCGTGTGAATAAGATTGAGGTTATTTGCTATGTCTGTCATATAGTTATAACTAGCGATTGGCTAAGGTGGGCTTATCTGATAAAACTGATATATATACTTAAAATCATTTGGCTTCAGCCGTTATAATAACAGAGATTATTTGCCAGCCTGCGAATATTTCCCGCTAGGTTTTAAGTTTTCGGAGTGGTTTTGAGCCTTTTTAAGGAATAAATCTACTCAAAGCTGCCCAAAGTAGGGGTTCAGCCCTTTATATGCTGGGTTACAGCTTTTATGATGGTTAATGGTTGTTCGCAGTATGCTTGGCCTGTGATCTTTAGGTTGGGCGCATACAGTTAATCAACGGAACATGTTTGCCGGTTCCTTATACACCAGAGAAGCTATGGATATTACAGAACTCTTATCTTTTACCGTTCAGCAGGGAGCATCCGACCTTCATATAACCGCAGGCATGCCGCCGGTCATCCGGGTTGATGGTGAAGTGAAGAGAATCAAACTGCCCTCTCTGGAGCATAAACAAGTTCATACGCTGATTTACGATATTATGAACGACAGACAGCGTAAGGATTATGAGGAGCGGTTCGAAACTGACTTCTCTTTCGAGGTACCAGGTCTGGCACGTTTTCGTGTTAACGCCTTTAACCAGAACCGCGGTGCCGCTGCTGTTTTCCGTACCATCCCCAGTAAAGTGTTGACCATGGATGATCTGGGCATGGGGCAGGTGTTCCGTAATCTCTCTGATAATCCCCGCGGGCTGGTTTTGGTTACAGGGCCGACCGGTTCAGGTAAGAGTACGACTCTGGCGGCGATGGTCGACTATGTGAACGAGACTCGCAACGATCACATCCTGACCATCGAAGATCCTATCGAGTTTGTTCACGAAAGTAAGAAATGTCTGGTTAACCAGCGGGAAGTCCACCGAGATACCCTTGGCTTTTCAGAGGCGTTACGTTCCGCTCTGCGTGAAGACCCCGATATCATTCTGGTTGGTGAGATGCGAGACCTGGAAACTATCCGCTTAGCGCTAACCGCGGCAGAAACCGGGCATCTTGTGTTTGGTACGCTGCATACAACGTCTGCAGCTAAAACGATCGACCGTATTATTGATGTATTCCCCGCAGCGGAAAAGTCGATGGTGCGTTCGATGCTTTCAGAGTCTTTACAGGGTGTAATCTCTCAGACGCTATTGAAAAAGCCGAAAGGGGGGCGTATCGCCGCTCATGAAATTATGGTGGGGACCCCGGCTATTCGAAATCTGATTCGTGAAGATAAGGTCGCACAGATGTATTCTGCGATTCAGACCGGCGCAGGCTTTGGTATGATCACTTTGGATCAGTCGCTGACAGACCTGATGCAGAAAGGCTTGATTACTCGTGATGTCGCTCGTAGTAAAGCGTTGAATCCAAAGAATTTCTAATAGGGAGCGTATATTGTGGATATTACTCAACTGCTGAAGGTTATGACCGACCGCGACGCTTCTGATCTGTTTATCACTGCCGGAGCCCGGCCTAGTATTAAGATTGACGGCACAATGAAGCCGCTGACAAAAGAATCGCTGAAGCCAGCTCAGGCCCGCGCTCTGACCTACAGTACAATGAATGACAAACAGTTGTCAGAGTTTGAAGGTACCCGCGAGTGTAACTTTGCGATCAGTGCTCAGGGTATTGGTCGATTCCGTGTTAGTGCTTTTTTTCAACGAAATTCACCCGGTATGGTGCTGCGCCGTATTAATACTTATATCCCCAGTTTTGACGAACTAAACTTACCGCCGGTTCTAAAGGACCTGGCGATGACGAAACGGGGCTTGATTCTTTTTGTTGGTGGTACCAGTACGGGTAAGTCGACCTCGTTGGCGTCGATGATCGATTATCGAAATACCAATACCGCTGGTCATATCATCACTATTGAAGATCCGATTGAGTACATTCACGAGCATAAACAGAGCGTTATTACTCAGCGAGAAGTAGGATTGGATACTGAGTCTTTTGAAGTAGCTCTTAAAAATACCCTGCGTCAGGCCCCCGATGTGATTCTGATGGGAGAGATTCGTACGGCTGACACTATGGGCTATGGCCTGACCTTTGCTGAAACCGGCCACCTCTGTATGGCAACCCTGCACGCGAATAATGCTAACCAGGCTCTGGATCGGATTATTAGTTTCTTCCCGCCGGAGCATCATGCACAGATTTGGATGGACCTATCGCTTAACCTTAAGGCGATTATTGCGCAGCAACTGGTGCCGACTAAAGATGGTAAAGGCCGTCGGGCAGTAATTGAAGTGCTGATCAATACACCACTGATGCAGGACCTGATTCGTAAGGGTGAGGTTCATGAGCTGAAAGAGGTGATCAAGAAATCCACAAATCTGGGTATGCAAACCTTTGATCAGGCGCTTTACACCGAATACAAAGATGGCAACATCACCTACGATGTGGCGATAGCTCATGCTGATTCGCCAAACGATCTGCGACTGATGATAAAGCTTAATGCAGAAACCAATCCGGGTCTCGATGGAGGGACGGAAGAGGATTCTGGCTTTTTCCTCCAAGATGATAGCGACTTCTTACAGAATGAAGGCAGCATCGATGTGAAAGGGATGTAACTCTTCCTTAAAAAAACGGCGCTGCAAGTTTTAGAAAACCTGCAGCGCCGTTTTTTTGTTGTATCTATTTCGATTAACGAGTTTTTAGTCCAGTTGGAAAACCACATTCCCTTCTAACAGGGTAAAGCACACCTGACCTTTCAATGGGAAGTTCAGAAATGGCGTGTTGCTGCCGGCTGAACGATGGTTTTCTTCGGTCAGCGTCCACTGTTGCTCGGGGTCGAAGATACAGATATCAGCACTGCAGCCGGTACCCAGGGTGCCCAGACCTGTACCCAGAACGCTGGCGGGGCCAGAGGTCAGTTTTTCAATCATCTGCGGTAATGAGATTAGCTCTTGCTGAACCAGCATCAGAGATAAAGGAAGCAGGGTTTCCAGACCTGTCATACCCGGCTCAGTGGCTGCAAATGGAGCCTGCTTTGCTGCTAGCTCATGGGGCTGATGGTCAGAGCAGATCGCCTGGAAGCCATCAGCTAGCAGTGCGTGCCGCAGCCCCGCCCGATCCAACTGGCTGCGCAGCGGCGGAATCAGGTGGAAATTAGGATCAAAACCGCTGACATTCTCGTCGGTCAGCAGAAGATTTTGGATCGCGATATCGGCAGTGACTCGCAGGCCTCTGGTGCGGGCATCCATGACCATTTTCACCGAGCGTTCACAGGAGAGCTGGCCAAAGTGGGCTTTGACGTCGGTCTGCTCAATAAGCAGCAGGCAACGGGCAACTTCGATGGTTTCGGCGCTTTCAGGAATGCCGCTCAGGCCCAGTCGGGTACAAGTGGTGTCGTCATGCATAGTGCCGCCGTCAGCGAGCTCAGCATCCTGAGGCTGAAAAATCACCAGCAGATCGTGGGTGGCTGCATATTCAAGACAGCGTACCAGTGTTAGCGAACTGCGAATTGGCTCCCGAACATTGGTAAAACCGATGCAACCGGCTTTGCTCAGAGCGTACATTGGACTCAGTTGTTCGCCCTTCAATCCCTGGGTCAGCGCCCCCATCGGTAATACCCGGGCATTACCCGCCTGTTTTGCCCGGTCTTCAATCAGGTCGATAACGGCGGAGTTATCGGCAATCGGCTTGGTAATGGGGGGCATGCACAGAGTGGTGATTCCACCGGCAGCGGCGGCAGCGGTTTCGCTGGCAATACTACCTTTTCGGGTATATCCCGGTTCACGTAGGTGGGCACAGAGATCGATTAGCCCAGGGCTGACGATCAGGTTGGTGGCATCAATCTCCTGGTCGGCAGTAAAGCCCTCAGGGGCCTGACCAATGGCGGCGATCTTACCTTCGCTGATAAACAGGTCAGTAACCTTGTCCAGATCATTAGCAGGATCAATGACACGACCGTTTCGGATTGCAATATTCTTTGTCATTAGCTTATTCGCCCTCTTTCACAGCTTGATACTCAGTCATCTGCCCACTCATTGACATCGACATGACGGCCATTCGCACCGCTATACCGTTGGTAACCTGCTTCAGTATCAGTGATTTAGGACCATCGGCAACCGAGGTCTCTATCTCCACCCCTCGATTAATTGGTCCTGGGTGCATAACGATTGAGTCCGGATGGGTTAGCTTTAGCTTCTCTTCGGTGAGGCCGTATAAACGGTAGAACTCTGATTCGCTGGGTAGTAGTGCGCTCTGCATCCGTTCTTTCTGTAGCCGTAACATCATTACCACATCGATATCTTTCAGGCCCTGGTTCATATCGGTATAGACCTTTACGCCCAGAGCTTCAATATGACGGGGTAACAGAGTTGTTGGGGCTATTACCCGAATCTCTGCAGCCCCCAGTGTGCGTAAAGCATGTATCTGTGAACGGGCAACGCGGGAATGGAGTATATCGCCGACAATGGCTACTTTTAGCGGCTCAAAGCTACCTTTGTGCTGGCGAATAGTCAGCATGTCCAGCATCGCCTGAGTCGGATGAGCATGACGGCCATCACCGGCATTGATTACCGCAACGTGGGGCGTTACCTGACTGGCGATATAGTGTGCAGCGCCACTGTCTGAGTGGCGGACGACGAACATATCAGAATGCATCGCTTCCATGGTCATCAGGGTGTCTTTGAGCGTTTCACCCTTAGACGTGGATGAAGTTTTGATATTCAGATTAAGCACATCGGCAGAGAGACGCTTAGCCGCTAACTCAAAGGTGCTGGCGGTCCGGGTGCTGGCTTCAAAAAACAGGTTTACGACGGTTTTACCCCGTAGCAGAGGAACTTTCTTCACCTGCTGAGCGCTCATATCAACAAATGAGTCTGCGGTGTCCAGTATTTCGGTGAGCAGTTCTCGGCTCAGCCCTTCGGTAGTGAGGAAGTGCTTTAACTGACCGGCGCTGTTGAGCTGGATCAGATTGGGATCTTTTTGTTCAAACATATCAGATTCCGGCGATGGCTTTAAAGGTTAGATTTCTTACGAATTTCCAGTGCCAGAGGCTCCGGCCCGGTCAGTTTGACCTGTTCATCGTCAGCAAGTTGCAATATGTCGCCGACAACATCTGCCTGAATCGGCAGCTCTCGCCGATTAAGATCGAGCATCGTGACCAGGGTAATTGATGCTGGGCGGCCATAGTCAAACAGCTCGTTCATCGCGGCGCGTATCGTGCGTCCGCTCATGATGACATCATCTACCAGAATGACGTGTCGGTCTTCAGTTGCGCTGGGCAGTACTGATGGCTGAACTTTAGGGTTCAGACCGGCTCGGCTAAAATCATCACGATAGAAAGATATATCCAGCGTACCCAGAGGGGACTGAAGGTCTAACTGTTGGTGCAGGTGTTCTGCCAGCCAGACTCCGCCGGTGCGAATACCTATCATCATTGGATTATCGAGCTCTCGGGCCTTAATCAGGGTGGCCAGATCGGCAGTCATTTTATTCAGTAGATTATCTACTTTAATCACGCCCGATATCATAGAGGTCCTCCAGTCGGGTTTCACTGGATATAAGCTGGTCTGATTCAAACCAGCTTTCCAGAATCAGTTGTGCGGCGATGCCGTCAACGGAGTTTTCTTTAAAATTAGTGCTGCCGCCACGGGCCAGACTGATCTGTTTGGCTTCCCGGGTAGTGAGCCGTTCGTCAATCAGATAGCAGGGTAGCTGGCAGCGTTCTTTAAGGCGGTTGGCAAATTTACGCGCCCGGCGAGACATATCGCTGATAGTACCATCCATATTCAACGGGATACCTACGACGATAGCTGCCGGTTGCCACTCAGTAATCAGTGCTTCAAGCAGTGACCAGTCAGGAATGCCATCCCTGGCTGCAATGGGCGCCAGGGGTGATGCCGTACCGGTAATTGCCTGTCCAGCGGCAATGCCGATCCGAGTGGTGCCAAAATCAAAGCCTATAACTGGACCTGATAGTGTGATCATTCCGCTTCTTTGTGTAGGTTAGTGGGCGTATCGAACGGGTCAGGCGTGGCCACTCTGAGAAGTCAGCAGGTTAAGGTTGATTCCCAGGGTTGCAGCCGCGGCCTGAAGGCGCTCTTCAGCCGGAGTGTGGAACATTATATCTAAATTAGCCGGGCAACTTAACCATACATTGTCAGACATTTCTTGCTCAAGCTGTCCTACGCCCCAACCGGCGTATCCCAGGGCGACCAGAAACTGCTCCGGAGCTCTGTTCTGGCCGATCTCCCGGAGAATATCGACAGAGGTCGTCAGGGATAGCTGATCGGTGATGTTGTAGCTGGAGTCCCACGCTTTTTCGGTGGGGTTGTGGAGGATAAATCCTCGATCATTTTTGACTGGCCCACCGGCATAAACCGGTAGCTTTTCAACAGCATCATAATCAAGCTCTAGATGCTGCAGCAGGTCACTGATAATCAGCCCCATAGGGCGATTGATGACGATACCCATGGCTCCATACTCATTGTGTTCACAAATGTAAGTCAGGGTATGATCGAAGTTCGTATCATTCAAATGGGGCATCGAAAGCAGGAAATGATCCTGAAGACTACTGGGCAGGTAAGGGGAGGCGGGAGTGGAGGAGGCCATAGTGAATACCTGCATGCTAAGCAGCTAAGAGGCTGCGATATTTAATCCGTATCTATTTAACTATCTATACTAACTACTAGTATACACGGCTGGTTTTCTCAAACTTCCAGGTACGGATAATCTCCAGAATATCGGTATTTTTACGCATCTCTACCGGGAATTTCTGGAAAGGTGCTGCAAGTTGTACGATACGAATAGCGGCATCGTCCAGCACTTTATTGCCAGATGAATGGAGTATTTGGATGCTTTTTACATGTCCGTCGGGGAGTATCTCAACCACCATCATTAAACTACCATAGAGCTCATGCTGGCGGGCTTCTTTAGGGTAATTAAGGTTGCCGACAGACTCAATTTTTCGGCGCCAGTTAGCCAGATAGACCGCATCGGTATGGCTTTTTGTGGCGGCGGATGTCAGTCGTGTCACTCTTGGGCGTTTAGCGTAATCCTGTTGCTGCAATTCCAGTTGTGCTTCGAGGCTGGCGATCTCCAGGCTGCGTGCCAGCAATGACATAGAGCTACCTGGTGCAGGAGGGGGAGGTGTTGATTTTTGTTTTTGTACCGGTGTGTTTGATAGCTTCTTTTCGACCTTGCTGCTGGTAATAATAACCTGTTTTTCAGGGGCTATAACGGTTTTTACTGCGGCTTCTTTCTCGATGGGAGCCGGGTCACTGGCTATCGCCGGTGTGGGGGTCAGAGCGTTGATTTGCGGCGCTGTCATCGGCTGTAGCGGGGCGGTTTCCTGAATGTCCTGGTGCTGAAAATCAGCCTGTTCCCGGGTGGTTGGCAGGGCTTTTTCGTCTAACTGACCGCTGCCTTGCTGATCGGCCTGAGCGATAAAGTCAGCTTCCTCCGGGGGCTTATCACTTTGATGTTGCGCCAGCGTGATTTCCAGAGTCTGGGCCGGAGGTGACTTAGGCGATACAGCAAATCCGACACCTAGAATAGCGGTGGCATGTACAGCCACTGCTAGAAACAGAGTAAAGCCGAGCCGGTCGGCTGCGGAAACCACCGCGACAACTTTACTCATGAGCGCTTTCCAGTGCAGGTGTAAACAAGATCAATTTGCCCCTGATTACCCGAGTTTAGCTTCAATCACATCCATCAGCTGCATGCCGATGTCTAAGCCAAACTGAGTGTCCAGTTCGCGGATGCAGGTGGGGCTGGTGACGTTAACTTCGGTGAGGTAATCACCGATGACATCCAGCCCGGCAAAGAGTATGCCCTGCGCTTTAAGAGTGGGGCCTACTTGAGCGGCGATCCACTTTTCGCGTTCGGTTAATGGCCTGCCTTCACCACGTCCACCCACTGCCAGATTACCCCGGGTTTCCCCATTGGTTGGTATGCGGGACAGTCCGTAAGGTACCGGTTCGCCATCGATCATCAGAATCCGCTTATCACCATCAACAATTTCCGGCAGGTATTTCTGCGCCATGATAGTTTCCTGACCATATTTAGTCAGGGTTTCAATGATCACGCCAAGATTTACTCCCTCTTCCTGAATGCGGAAGATAGAGGCGCCACCCATACCGTCGAGCGGTTTGAAAATGACATCTTTAAACTCTGCATGGAATTCACGTAACAGATCATCCCGGCGCGTTACCAGAACAGGAGGGCAACATTGTGGGAAGTGAGTGGCAAAAATCTTTTCGTTATAATCACGTAGTGCCTGGGGGCGGTTAACCATCAAGGTATTACCCTGATCGGCTGCCAGTTCGAGCAGGTGGGTGGTGTAGATGAATTCGTTGTCGAATGGTGGGTCTTTGCGCATCAGTACCACATCGAGTGTACTGACCTCCTCCACTTGATATTCACCCCGCTCAAAAAAATTCTCAGGGTTCATATCGACCGTCAGCGGAGCCATTTTAGCCAGTACTTTGCCGTCCCGAAGGTAAAGGTCTTTCTGCTCCATATACCAGAGCTCCCAGCCTTTATTCTGCGCCGCCCAGAGCATCGCCAGAGAACTGTCTTTTTTGTAGCTGATGGATTCAATAGGATCCATCACAATGCCGACCTTTACTGTCATCGAATTGCCTTATTAATCTTTAGATTAAGGGGGGATTCTACCCGCCTGTTCAGGTCATCACCAGTGTTACTGCTGCTTCCTGCGTTTATCCCAGATCACCCCATATATACTGCAGTACAGAGAGTGCGGCGACAGGGGCGGTTTCCGTACGAAAAACGCGCGGGCCGAACGCTACAGGCTTGAACCCCTGTGCCAGTGCCTGTTCCACTTCGGTTTCACTCAGGCCGCCTTCTGGTCCGATCAGCAACGCGATGGATTCTGGCTTGTCGAAATCTCCCAGGGGCTGTTCGGTATGATGGTGTAGTACCAGTTTCAGATCAGCCTCAACACTGTTTATCCACTCGTTCAGGGATTGCGGTGCGGTTATCTCTGGGACATCACAACGCAGACTTTGTTCGCAGGCACTGACCGCCACCTGTTGCCAGTGCTGACGTCGCTTATCCTGACGCTCGGCATTTAAGCGCACCTCGCAGCGTTCAGTGAACAGTGGCACCATCTGCTGCATACCCAGTTCCGTCGCTTTCTGAATCGCATAGTCCATTCGCTCTCCACGGGAGACCGACTGTCCAATGGTCACCTTCAACGGTGACTGTCGCGTGGGTGTTGTTATCTTAGTAATTTGTGCCCGGGCGCTACGTTTTGCCACTTCTGTTAATTCGGCAAAATATTCACAGCCATCCCCATTAAACAGGATTAGCTGATCGCCAGGGCGCATTCTTAAGGCTCTGGAAACATGCTGTGTAGCACCATCACTGAGGTTGAACGTCTGACCTTCAGTAAAGGCCTGGGGTTCGTAAAAACGGGGTGTTCTCATAATTTCAACAATCTGTATCGAACAAAAGTAAGCGTTATTATGCCGTCTTTGGCGGGATAAAAAAAAGGGCGGAGTATTAACCCCGCCCTTTTTTATCTCTGATCAGCTGCCAGTCGTTGACCTGCTTGAGTTACAGGCCTGCTGCAGCGCGCAGTTCGTCAGCTTTATCGGTTTTTTCCCAGCTGTAAGCGGTGAACGTTTCGTTACCCACAGTCATTTCGAATGGGTCATGGCCGAAGTGACCGTATGCTGCGGTCTGGCGGTACATAGGGTGCAACAGATCTAACATCTGGGTGATCGCGTGTGGGCGCAGATCAAAGTGGTTGTCGATTAGTGCAACGATTTTGTCATCTGCTATCTTGCCGGTACCGAAAGTGTTGATGGATACCGAGGTTGGATCTGCAACGCCGATAGCGTAGGAAACCTGTATCTCACACTTATCAGCAAGTCCTGCTGCGACGATGTTTTTGGCAACATAACGGCATGCATAGGCTGCAGAACGGTCAACTTTTGATGGGTCTTTGCCGGAGAATGCGCCGCCACCATGCCGCGCCATACCGCCGTAAGTATCAACGATAATCTTACGGCCAGTCAGGCCACAATCGCCTACCGGGCCACCAATAACGAAGTTACCGGTTGGGTTGATGTGGAATTTGGTACTCTTATCGATCCACTCAGCAGGTAGTGTGTGCTTGATGATCAGCTCCATTACTGCTTCCTGCAAGTCCGGCAAGGATACTTCAGGGTTGTGCTGGGTGGACAGCACAACGGCATCAATGCCGACAGGCTTGCCATTTTCATAACGGAAAGTGACCTGACTCTTTGCATCCGGGCGTAACCATGGCAACAGACCGGATTTACGTGCCTCTGCCTGACGCTCTACCAGCCGATGGGCATAGCAGATAGGTGCTGGCATCAGTACATCAGTCTCGTTACTGGCGTAGCCGAACATCAGACCCTGGTCGCCGGCGCCCTGATCTTCAGGCTTGGCGCGGTCAACACCCTGGTTGATATCGTGTGACTGTTTGCCGATGATGTTAATTACACCACAGGTTTCACCGTCATAACCTACTTCTGATGAGGTATAGCCGATATCGCAGATAACACCGCGGACCAGATCTTCAAGGTCAACCCAGGCAGAAGTAGTTATCTCACCAGAGACAACGGCAACACCGGTTTTAACTAAAGTTTCACAGGCCACACGGGCGTGCTTATCTTCAGCAATAATTGCATCAAGAACCGCATCAGAGATCTGATCGGCGATCTTATCAGGATGGCCTTCGGAAACTGATTCCGAAGTAAACAGGCTATATTCGCTCATTTTGAGTCTTCAATCCTAACTTTAGAGAATAAGGTTTGGCGTCGGGTAACAGGCCCGGGTATAAGAATGGAGCGTATTTTAATCCGGTTGCGTCCCGATTGCATGGTCGGTAACTCTGTTTTAGATGATTTTTTTGTCTTTTTAGATGAAAACCACTCATTTTCATTAAATTTCTTCGAAATAGGTTTGATGCTGGCGGACGGTTACGAGAAAATAGCCGCCTATTTTTGATCGGTGCTTCATTCTTAAAAATCTTCACAAGAGATTAAAGAGGAAGTATCAAACACTTTTCAAACTCAATTTGGGTTTTACCCCTGGAGTGAATAAATGTCCTCGCGTAGAGAACTAGCCAATGCAATTCGTGCCCTCAGTATGGATGCTGTCCAAAAGGCCAAATCTGGTCACCCTGGTGCTCCAATGGGTATGGCAGATATCGCTGAAGTATTATGGAATGATTTCCTGAAGCATAATCCAGCGAATCCGCACTGGCTGGATCGCGATCGTTTTATCCTGTCAAACGGTCACGGCTCTATGCTGATATACAGCCTGTTGCATCTGACCGGCTATGACCTGTCTATCGATGACCTGAAAAACTTCCGTCAGCTGCACTCTAAGACGGCCGGTCATCCTGAGTATGGTTATGCGCCAGGTGTTGAAACCACTACGGGTCCGCTGGGTCAGGGTCTTACCAATGCGGTAGGCTTTGCGATCGCCGAGAAATCTATGGCGGCGCAGTTCAACCGCGTAGGTCATGAAATCATCGATCACCACACTTACACGTTCCTGGGCGATGGCTGTCTGATGGAAGGTATCTCCCACGAGGCTTGCTCGCTGGCGGGTACGCTGGGTCTGGGTAAGCTGGTTGCCTTCTACGACGACAACGGTATCTCCATCGACGGTGAAGTTGAAGGCTGGTTTACCGATGACACGCCGAAGCGTTTTGAAGCATACGGCTGGCAAGTGATTGCCAACGTTGATGGTCACGATGCTGAGCAGATTAAAGCGGCGATTGAAGCGGCACAAGACAACGAAGATCAGCCTACGCTGATCTGCTGCAAAACCATTATCGGTTTTGGCTCCCCTAATAAGCAGGGTAAAGAGGATTGCCACGGCGCACCTCTGGGTGAAGACGAGATCGCTCTGGCGCGTAAGCAGCTGGGTTGGGAACATGATGCCTTTGTTATCCCTGAAGATATCGCGGCTCAGTGGAATGCACTTGAGGTTGGTTCCGAACTGGAAAATGAGTGGGAAGAGCGTTTTGCAGAATATAGCAAAGCTTATCCAACTGAAGCCCGTGAGCTGATCCGTCGTTATACCGGTGAACTGCCTGAAGACTTCTCAGCTCAGGCTGATGTCATTATTAAAGAGCTGCAGGAAAAAGGTGAAACTATCGCCTCCCGTAAAGCGTCTCAGAACACCTTGAACGCTTTCGGCCCTATGCTGCCTGAGCTGATGGGTGGTTCTGCTGACCTGGCAGGCTCAAACCTGACCTTGTGGTCTGGTTGCAAGGGCGTGACTAAGGATGATGCTTCCGGTAACTACATGTTCTACGGCGTACGTGAGTTTGGTATGTCGGCCATTATGAACGGCATGG
>JAGPUU010000134.1 GCA_018067325.1 Amphritea sp. | reverse complement strand
GTTCAAAGTCTGCTGCAAAAGAGATTATGTCCCACGCGTCAGTACCTTTGGTACCGGGTTATCACGGTGATGACCAGACCCATGCTGTTCTGAAAGAAGAATCAGTCAAGTGTGGTTTCCCACAACTGCTAAAAGCGGTTGCCGGTGGCGGTGGTAAAGGCATGCGAGTGGTTAACTCTATCGATGAGTTCGATGAAGCTCTGACCTCGGCTTGCCGTGAATCAAAAAAGGCTTTTGGTAACTCCGATATGCTGATTGAGCGCTACCTGACTCAACCACGTCACGTAGAGATTCAAGTGTTCTGCGATAAGCAGGGCAACGGCGTCTATCTGGCGGAGCGTGACTGTTCGGTACAGCGTCGTCACCAAAAAGTTATTGAAGAAGCACCTGCTCCAAACCTTCCGGATGAAACCCGTAAAGCGATGGGTGACGCGGCCGTTCGTGCGGCCCAGGCGATTGATTACGTCGGTGCCGGTACGGTCGAGTTTCTGTATGACGTCGATGGTTCTTTCTACTTCATGGAGATGAACACTCGTCTGCAGGTAGAGCACCCCGTTACCGAGCTGATCACCGGACAAGATCTGGTGGAATGGCAGCTACGTATCGCCAGTGGTGAACCACTGCCACAGCAGCAGGACGAGGTCCGTATCCACGGCCACGCTCTGGAAGCCCGTATTTATGCCGAAGATCCGGATAACGAGTTCCTCCCGGCTACCGGTACCCTGCACTACCTGCGTACACCGGAAGAAAGCCAGCACGTGCGGGTTGATACCGGCGTAGTAGAAGGTGACGAAGTCAGCGTATTTTACGATCCAATGATCGCTAAGCTGATTGTCTGGGACGATGACCGTGACCGTGCTATCGCGCGCATGGAAAAGGCACTTGAGGAATACCGCATCAGCGGCCTTAAGACCAACCTGCGATTCCTACGTAACCTGGCGGGTAGTGCTCCATTCAAAGCACTGGATCTGGATACCGGTTTTATCGAGAAGCATGAAAAATTGCTGTTCCCTGCTAGCAATCTGGATGTTCAGTATTGCTTGGTAATGGCCGCCTGCTTCTTCGGCGAAAAGACCAAACAACAAGCGACGAATCCGGATGATGCGTATTCACCTTTTGGTCACCAGAATAGCTGGCGCGTTAACTCTGAATACGCCCGTCCACTCAAGCTAATTCATAACGAAGCCGAGTATGACCTGAGTATTGTCGAGCAGAATGGCCAGTATCAGATACAAGTTGGCGATGCTAGCTATCAGGTATCTGCACAGCTCAACGATGACAAACTTGATGTGATCATCAACGGTCATCGTCTTAGTGTGCACCTGTTTAATGATGGTGACGACCTGACTCTATTCCACGAAGGTGAGCAGTTTATCTGCGAACAGCACCGTGAAACCTTCAGTACCGACGACAGCGCCGGTGAAAACAGCCTGACAGCACCAATGAACGGTGCCGTTGTTGCGGTACTGGTCGAAGCTGGCCAGGAAGTTAAAAAAGGCGAAACCGTGGTAATCATGGAAGCGATGAAGATGGAGCACAGCCTGAAGGCACCGCATGACGGTACTGTGGCTGAGGTCTACTTCGCTGAAGGTGATCTGGTTGAAGATGGCGCTGAGCTAATTTCGCTAAACGCTGCGGAGGACTAAGCATGGCTTTTCCTAAGCATGTTCGCTTATTCGAAATGGGGGCCCGCGATGGTCTCCAGAATGAATCAGGACCGGTAATCGACACCGCTATTAAGGTTGAGCTTATCAACCAACTTAGCGATACCGGCCTGACGCATATCGAAGCGGCCAGTTTTGTCTCACCTAAGTGGGTACCTCAGATGGGCGATGCCAGTGCCGTTATGGCTGGTATCACCCGCAAATCAGGTATTACCTATTCAGCCCTGACGCCTAACTTAAAAGGGCTGGAAGGCGCAATTGCTGCTGGCGTAGATGAGGTTGCCGTATTTGGTGCGGCGTCTGAAGCTTTCACTCAAAAGAACATCAATTGTTCTATTAAAGAAAGCCTGGAACGCTTCGCGCCAGTGATCGAAATGGCTAAAGAGCACAACATCCGGGTGCGGGGCTATGTCTCCACCGTGATGGGCTGCCCTTATGACGGCGATATCGATCCTGCACAGGTTGCTGCGGTAAGCCGTGATCTCATGGACATGGGCTGCTACGAAATATCCCTGGGTGACACCATCGGTGCCGGTACACCACTGAAAGCAAAACGAATGCTCGAAGCGGTAGCAAAACAAGTGCCTGTTGAAAACCTGGCAGCACACTTTCATGACACTTATGGTCAGGCCCTGGCCAACCTGTACGCTGTTGTTGAAGAAGGTGTTGCGGTAATCGATGCTTCAGTCGCAGGACTTGGAGGCTGCCCTTACGCTAAAGGTGCTTCCGGAAATGTCGCGACCGAAGACGTGCTCTACATGCTTAACGGATTAGGGATTGAAACCGGCGTTGATCTACAGAAACTGGCACAAACCGGTCATTGGATCACCGCTCAACTTGGTCGTAGCAGTGGATCGAAAGTAGCACTGGCGCTAGGGTGTAAATAAGAGCCGCAGCTAAGTCAGCAGCATAAGGGTAAGCCTTGATCTGAAACGCTTGAAACCAGATAAGGGTTTACCCTAATATAGCGATATTAAAACCGCTCTGACATAACAATAATACGGAGTAATACGATGTCTCAACCGGATCATGTTACCGCGCTAGATCTGAAATACCCAGCGCGTGATGAACTATCGCCCGACTTCAAAAAATATTTCGAAGTCTGCGAT
>JAGPUU010000365.1 GCA_018067325.1 Amphritea sp. | reverse complement strand
TATATTAGGCGGTAATAGATAATATAGCGGCTATCATCATAATTTCAGATATTTTTTGTCTTTTTTGATCGATAGTCCCTCACCTGCCGCACTCTTTTTCGGCAAGTCATAGCAGTCTTTTCGCAGCACTGAAGCAGTGTTAGCCAATCAGTTTCTGGAGTCCGGTCATGACCGATAATAACCGTGTAATTGTTTTTGATACTACCTTGCGTGATGGTGAGCAGAGCCCCGGCGCATCCATGACCCGTGAAGAGAAACTGCGCATTGCTAAACAGCTGGAAAAGATGCGGGTCGATGTTATTGAAGCGGGCTTTGCTATCGCCTCTCCCGGTGATTTTGAGTCGGTAAAAGCGATCGCTGATACTATCCAGGACAGTACCATTTGTTCTCTGTCCCGGGCTCTTGACGCTGATATTGACCGCGCGGGTGAAGCGCTGGTGAACGCTAACTCAGGTCGTATACATACCTTTATCGCCACCTCTCCTATCCATATGAAGTACAAGCTGCAGATGGACCCTGATAAAGTGGTAGAACAGGCGGTCTATGCGGTTAAACGGGCACGTAACCTGATTAGCGACGTGGAATTCTCACTGGAGGATGCCAGCCGTTCTGAGTTTGATTTTATGTGCCGAATCATCGAGAAAGTGATCGATGCTGGTGCCCGCACCATCAATATTCCAGATACTGTAGGCTATGCCGTACCGGAAGAGTTTGGTTATACCCTGAAGCAACTGCTGGAACGGGTTCCCAATGCAGATAAAGCGATATTCTCCGTTCACTGCCACAACGATCTGGGTCTGGCTGTCGCAAACTCTCTGGCGGCGGTTAGTGCCGGTGCTCGACAGGTGGAGTGTACGATTAACGGCTTAGGTGAACGTGCGGGTAACGCGTCGCTGGAAGAGATAGTGATGGCGCTGCGCACCCGTCAGGATGTGTTAGGACTGCATACCGGTATCGATACGACGCAGATAGTTCCTGCGTCCCGTCTTGTTTCCAGTGTTACCGGCTTTCCGGTACAGCCAAACAAAGCGATAGTCGGCGCTAATGCTTTTGCACATGAATCCGGTATTCATCAGGATGGAGTGCTGAAACACCGCGAAACGTATGAAATTATGACCGCTCAGGATGTTGGCTGGAATGCTAATAAAATGGTAATGGGGAAGCACTCGGGTCGCAGTGCATTCCGCGCCCGTTTGGAAGAGCTAGGCACTACCTTTGAATCCGATGCTGAACTGAATACAGCGTTTGCACGGTTTAAAGATCTGGCGGACAAGAAGCACGAAATTTTTGATGAAGATCTGCAGGCGCTGGTCAGTGATACCCGTGCTTCACTCTATGAGAAATTTAAGCTGAGCAGTTTGTCAGTGACTTCGCAGACAGGCGAAACGCCAGTAGCGAAGGTCACCGTTGCCATGAGTGATACCGAGCAGACGGGTGAAGCTGATGGCAGCGGCCCGGTTGATGCAGCACTCAAAGCCATTGAATCTATTGTTCAATCTGGTGCGTCACTGGAGCTGTACTCGGTGAATGCGATCACCAGTGGTACCGATTCTCAGGGTGAGGTCACTGTAAGGCTCGAGAAGGGCGGACGAATTGTCAATGGTCTGGGTGCTGATACCGATATTATTATCGCGTCGGCTAAAGCCTATATTCATGCACTGAACATGCTTGAATCTACCGAAGAGAAAGCGCACCCTCAGGTGTGAGCCGGTCGGAAAATTAAGCTATAAGGGCAACAGGATATGGAGCAGTCGCTGCGACATCAGTATCTGGAAACAATGGGCATTGCTAGCTGGTTACCACGCCGACAGCTGCCCGGTGCGCGCCCCACTCCTGATTGGGTGTGGGAATACTGCTGGCCAGAAAGTGAATCTGCTCAATCGCTGGATAATCCTCAGGGAACGGCCGCGTCTTTCCTTAATCCGGCCGACCGTGCCATTGCGGCGAAGCAAGCCCGGGCAGAACTCAGTGCTAGCTTTGGTGCAACCGTTGAGGCGAAACCAGAGGAAATAAAGGTCCAACCGACGCCGCAGCCAGTCACCCCGCCTGAATCTGTACCAGTACCTGTGCCAGTCGCTGAAGTCTTGGCGGTTTCTCAGCCCGACGTGCCAGCGATTGATCTGCCTGAACCAGCTGAAAAAACTGAGCAGAAACCCTTTAAATTAGCCTTTATGGCCTATCAGGATTGTTTGGTGATCGATTCACTGCCTCCGGTATCCTCAGCCACACGGCAGGGGAGTGGTCAGGCGGATGCTCATCACCAGATTTTGTTGGATAAAATTCTTCGCTCCATCGGTTTGGTTGGCGGCAGTGCTGCCGATTACTACACGCTGCCCTGGCCGATGTTTGCCAGTAAGTCACTGGATCAGGGGGCTGAACAGGCGCGCCTCACAGTACAACATAAGCTGAAGAAGAGCTTAGAAAAAGCTCCGGTGAAAACGGTGCTGCTATTGGGGGAATCAGCCGCTCAGATGGTGCTTGAACGGGGAGAGTCCCTAGATCAACTGCGTGGCATGCTGTTCAGCCTGCGCTCCGATGTTAAAACCCTGGCTAGTGCTAGCCTGACAGAGATGATGATGTTGCCGGGTTGTAAGCGGGAGGTCTGGAGTGATCTTCAGCCACTGCTGGATCACCTGCAACAGGCAACGGTTATCGATGAGCAGTAAGTCCATACGCTTGTTAGTGGCAGAGGACCTGCCTTCCCTTTCTGAAATTGAAGCCTGTTGTTTTATCCCGCCATGGTCCGATAGTCAGCTACACTCGTATATAACCGGAGATCGATTTTTATCTGTGGGCCTGTGGCAGGGTGGACAGCTAAACGGCTTTGCCCTGCTATCAACTGTGTTGGATGAAGCAGAGTTGTTACAGATAGCAATTCGGCCGGGTCTGCGCGGTAAGGGGTTAGCTGAGGACGTGCTGAAATTTACCCATGATCAACTTCATCGCCGGGGAATTGTTCGCAATATGCTTGAAGTACGCAGTTCAAACGTTGCTGCGTTAAGCCTTTATCGACGTTTAGGCTATCAGCAGGATGGTCTACGTAAAGGTTATTACCCGACCGATACAGGGAGGGAGGATGCGGTTTTAATGAGCTGTAGCAATCTTCCTGAGTTCATAGCGGGGTAGTATTAGTACAGTTTCATAAACGGATTCCGATATGAATTTAACCACTGATCTGATTAGCGGGTTCTGGTTCTGGTTCGCACAGGTGGGCTATTTTACGCTGTTGGGTTTTGCGCTCTGGTCTGCTCCCTGGTCAACGTTGTTCAGTAGTCGTCAGCTTCAGCATCTGTTGTTAGGTACCACTGTCGGCTTGATGTTGTTGTGGCAGATGCGTGCAGGTATCTCTCCTGGACTAGGTATTCACTTTCTCGGTGTCACCGTGCTGACTCTGATGTTTGGTTGGGATTTGGCGATCCTTTCGGCCAGTCTGGCGCTTCTGGGGACAACGCTAATAGGGCATGAAGTCTGGAATGGCTTTGCTATCAACGGACTCAGTACTATCGTTATTCCGGTGTTAGTTAGTTATGGTATTTTGCGCAAGGTTGAAGCAAAACTGCCGACCAATTTCTTTATCTATCTGTTTCTTTGTGCTTTTCTGGGGGCTAGTGTGGCAACCCTTTGTGGCGGCCTGAGTATGAGTTTTCTGCTCTGGATAAGTGATGTTTACAGTGGTGAAAAAATCTATCAGGAATATATCCAGATCTTGCCGCTGATTATGTTTCCTGAGGGGCTCCTGAACGGCATTATCATGACCGGAATGATGGTGTTTTATCCCGACTGGATTCGCACCTTCGATGCTAAAAAGTATATCGATGATCAGTAACTAAAGTTTTAGTGTTCTTCTCTGACGGGGCGTTTCTGCAGCTTGCGTTGCAAGGTTCTGCGGTGCATCCCTAAGGCTCGGGCGGTGGCAGAAATGTTTCCATCATGTTCGATTAGTACCTTCTGAATGTGTTCCCACTCTAATCGCCCTACCGACATAGGTTTGTCTGCGATCTCAATATCCGGGTCTGGCTCTGTGACATTCAGCTTAGCCAGAATTTGATCAGTATCGGCAGGTTTGGCCAGATAATCGGTAGCACCTAGTTTTATCGCTTCGACAGCGGTAGAGATGCTGGCATAACCGGTCAGAATCAAAATTTTAATATTGGGATTAAGGGCTTTTAATCTGGGCACTAAGGTGATGCCGGATGCGCCATCCATTTTGAGATCCAGGGTTGCCATATCCGGCGTGAAACTTTCCAGCAGATTCAGAGCCTGTTCGGCAGAACTGGCCACTGCGGTTTCATACCCCCGGCGTTGAATGGCTTTGCTCAGTACCCGGGTAAATGTTTCATCATCATCGACGATAAGAAACTTAACTGAGGAGTCATTAGTGTTCATCGTTTTGACGCTCCTTGATGATGGGCAGTTTTACTTCGGTCAAGGTGCCGCCTTCTGGTTGATTAAAAAGCCGGACTTCTCCGCCGTAGCTGTCTAGAGCGGAAGCGGTTAGAAATAGGCCTATTCCCAGCCCCTTGCCCTTAGTCGTTATAAATGGACTGCCCAGTTTTTCCACCTGCTCAAGCGGAATACCCGGTCCCTGGTCTTTTATGCTAAAGAGGATCTGTTGCTGATCTGATGATACCTCTATCTGCAACGGCTTATCCGAAGCATCGGCAGCATTATTTAAGAGGTTAATAAATGCCTGCTGTAGAGGGATAGAGCTGAATACTGTGGGTTTGCCGTTGAGATGAATTTCGGGTGGGTTGAAGTTCGCAGTGGGTCGCAAAAACAGCCAGCGATCCAATAACTCACGAAAAAACTGTTCGGCAGGCAGTGGGCGTGAATCTCTCTGCTCTTGTTTTACGGATTCTGCCAGATGTTTTAAGCGGTCGGAACAGTTCTCAACCTGAGATTGAAGGAGCTCAATATCGTCAAGGAGCTCCGTATTGTCACTGTGGTCTAACTGCATCTCATGCAGTACTACCCGCATAGTGGCCAGCGGAGTACCCATCTCATGGGCCGTACCTGCTGCCATTGTTGCAAGAGACAGCAGTTGCTGGTTACGGAGATTCTGTTCCCGTGTTCGGTTTAGTTTCACCTCTTGACGCTGTAGGTTCTCCCGGATGTTGACGACAAACCAAGTGATCAGTAATGCAGTCAGGATAAAATTGACCCACATACCTGCCATATGCAGATTGAATAATGCTGTAGCCTGATGCTGATGCCCGGTATCCGGCAGGGTGATGGGGATGAAATAACGCATCAATAGGCTGTAGCTGATAGTTACCAGAAAGGCTGTCAGCCAGATGAATTTCTTTGGCAGCGAGGTTGCACTGATAATTAATGGAATAAGTAGTAACGCGGAAAACGGGTTACCGGCCCCGCCGACCTGATAGAGCAGACAGACATAAAAAGCAATATCGGCAACCAGTTGGAAGAAAAACTCCAGTTGGGTCAGTGGTAGTGGTGAGCGCAGCCGTATCAGCGATAACAGATTCAATAGCGCCATCGCCATCAGGGCAAAAGCGATTAGCCAGAAATTAAGGCTGACATGCAGGCCAAGATAGAGGTACAGCAGCAGCCCGCTCTGGCCAAAAATGGTGACCGTACGGATATAGCTGAGTTGCAGTAGCTGATGGCGGGTATTGCTGGTGTAGTTCATAACGCTAGCTTGGCAGAAAGCGAAATTATAACCAAGAGTCTTGTGTCATGGATGTGGCAGATTGTCGCACTGTTTCTGGTGAATGCTTGTAAGAAGAACTGTTTCTTTGGTATTTTTGCTTCACCTCATAGTTTTCAGCCGATCTGATAGTCATTGAGGGTACTCAATTTCGGGGATATAAATCGGGTCTGATGATGGAACCAAGTACGATTTTTAAGCGAATACTTACTATAGTCTCACTACTGAGTATCTCTACCGGCTATGCGCAGGATCAGCCGCCCCTGAACTGTGATCTTGATGAAGTGCCTGCGTATGTGATCTCCTTTGACCAGGTTTTTACTAAGCTTATTAGTGATCAGCCCGATATGAAGGGTCGCCGTACTATTATCGCGACAACGGATATTAATTATCTTGAAGAAACAGGGGAACGGTTGGATATCTCCGCTAGGCTTCAGGGTGAAATACACTATAACCCGTATCAAAAAGAGCAGTGGGAAACCCTCGAGGCTATATATACCTACCACGCTCAAGATAATATCGCGCGGGTTCGGCTGCATGCATCGGATGAAAAGAGCGTTACTCCTTATAAGCTGATTTCCGAGAGTGATCCAAACCAGCCAATCGCGGGTTACCGGTGTAACTGGAGTGAAGTAGATGTTGCCGGTGTCCAGAAAACACAGCTGTGTCGTGCGGTTTTTTACGGTTGGACAATCCCCCTTTACACGAGAAAAATAGCAGAAGGGCGGGATGTTTTGTTTTCTAAGGCGACGGACATTACTCAGCGGTGTATTAAAAAGGACAGTTTATATGTTCCTGAGGATAGGCCCTGGAAATTTTCTAAATGATAATGTGCACTGTGTTCAGCCCGAAGTTTGGATTTATCTTTCTGCAATGACATAGCGGGCTATCGGGTCTCGTTTGGCGATATACATCGCGCTGTCGGCGGCTTTGATTAGCGGGCTTAATGCCTCTTGTTGCTGAGCTAGCACAATGCCGATACTGCAGCTGCAGCCACTTAACAGTTCTTGCTTGTCCCTGACAGTCTCAATGAAACGCAATGCAAATTGCTTAGCTGCGTCTGCCTGATCATAAGGACTACTCATTAAAATAAGAAACTCATCTCCTCCCATTCGGGCGGCCAAATCACCATTGCGAATACTGTCTTGTATGATACGGGCAAAGGCCTTCAGTACTTCATCACCCCGGGTGTGGCCATGAAGATCATTAACCTGTTTGAAGCCGTCGAGATCTAAATACAAGGCGAAGAGTCTGAAATGATCTCTTTGAGCGGCGGATAAAAGCACTCCGCCAAATTCAAACAGTGCCCGATGATTGAGTAGCCCGGTGAGATCATCATGATGAGCCAGGTATTGGATCTTTTCAGTCTGGCGCTTTAACTCGGTAATGTCTTTGCTAATCCCGACCAAGCCAATTACATTTCCCTGATCATCAAATACAGGGTTTTTAGTGGAACTGACCCAACACAGTTGATTATTCAGATCATAGTAAGGCTCTTCGTGACGGCTTAACGTTTTTCCTTCAGTGATTACGGCTTGCTCAGCTTCAAAGTAACGACGCGCGTGTTCCGGTGGAAAAATATCAAAGTCATCTTTGCCGACTAACTCCTGAAATGAGTCATGTTTTGTCAGACGAGCAAAGGCTTTGCTGGTGTAGATGAATTTATGTTTGTGGTCTTTGATGTAGATAAAATCTTCAGTGTTATTGAGTAGTGTTTCAAGGTCATGTTTATAGCGGTATAGCTGAATATACTCACGGCGCAGTTGTTCTGGGTCACTGGGAATGCCCTGAATGATGGGGTTGGTTAAACTGCGATCTGATTCTTTCACAGGAACCTCCTAGGTTGGAGCTGTCACTATATTCTGCCTGTTTTTTTGGTTGTTCAAACGGTTATCGTTATTTCGAACTTTTCCTTTATACGGATCAATAGAAGGCGCTGAAGTGGTGTCGATATAACACAGTTGGTAAGTTTTTTGCCCTATCTGGACAGGGCGAATAGCTTTCGGTTGTGGATTGGAGGCTGATCGGCGAAAATAGCGGCCAATTAATTATTCATGGCCGCTGCAGGTTCTTGGCAGGGCAGTTATTCAAAATAATCGGATCTCTATGTCTAGCATCTCTCAGGAAGTTTCGACTCGTCGGACTTTCGCTATAATCTCCCACCCGGATGCGGGTAAAACCACGATTACCGAAAAACTGTTGTTGTTCGGAAACCTGATTCAGAAAGCCGGTACTGTTAAGGGCAGAAAGTCTGATCGTCATGCCACATCTGACTGGATGAGTATGGAGAAGGAACGGGGTATTTCCGTGACCTCCTCGGTGATGCAGTTTCCTCATAATGGTCGGATTGTGAACCTGTTGGATACACCAGGACACGAGGATTTCTCGGAAGATACTTATCGGACCCTGACGGCTGTAGATTCCGCTTTAATGGTAGTTGATGGCGCTAAGGGTGTAGAGGCCCGGACCATTAAATTGATGGACGTGTGTCGTCTGCGAGATACGCCGATTCTTTCTTTCGTGAATAAGATGGACCGGGATATTCGTGATCCTATTGATCTGTTGGATGAGATTGAAGCGGTGCTGAAGATTAAAGCGGCCCCTATTACCTGGCCGATCAGTATGGGTAAGGATTTCCGTGGCGTGTATAACCTCTACACCGATACTATCCATGTCTTTACGCCGGGTCAGGGTAGTATTATCTCGGAAGATGTCCAGGTTAAAGGAATAGAGAGTACAGAGGCTCAGGAGTTACTGGGTGATCTGTATGAAGACTTCCTCGAAGAAGTCGAGCTGGTACGCGGTGCCAGTCATGAATATGATCAGGAAGAGTATCTGGCAGGTCGCCAGACACCGGTTTATTTTGGTACGGCGCTGTCTAACTTCGGTGTTCGCGAGATGCTGGATGGCTTTGTTGACATTGCCCCGTCACCCATTGCCCGAGAGACACTCAGTCGTTCTGTCGCGGTTGATGAGGAGAAGTTTTCTGGGTTTGTATTTAAGATTCAGGCCAATATGGATCCTAAACATCGCGACCGGATCGCCTTTATGCGGGTTTGTTCAGGTAGTTATACCCGGGGCATGAAGATGCGCCATGTACGGATCAAGAAGAATGTAAAAATTGCTGATGCGGTAACCTTCCTGGCGGGCGATCGCTCGAATGTTGAGGAGGCTTGGTCCGGCGATATTATCGGGCTGCACAACCATGGAACGATTCAGATTGGCGATACCTTTACCGAAGGCGAAGACCTGAAATTTACCGGTATTCCTCACTTTGCGCCTGAGATGTTTCGTCGGGTACGGCCTAAAGATCCGCTGAAGATGAAGCAGCTGCAGAAAGGCTTGCAGCAGCTGTCGGAAGAGGGCGCTGTACAGTTGTTTCAGCCGATTAATAAGAACGATCTGATTCTGGGTGCTGTGGGTCAGTTGCAGTTTGAAGTGGTGGTATACCGTCTTAATGATGAGTATAAGGTTGAATGTATGTACGAGCCTGTAACCATTGCCACTGCTCGTTGGGTTGAATGTGACGATGAGCGCAAACTGGAAGATCTTCGCAGGAAAGGTGGTGATAATCTGGCTTTGGATGGCGGCGGTCTGCTGACCTACCTGGCGCCGACCCGTGTTAATCTGAGTCTGACCGAAGAGCGCTGGCCGGATATGCAGTTCCGCGCAACTCGCGAACACTGAGTCTCTCTTTGCTCTATAAAGCCGGTACTGAGTTCGCTCTCAATACTGGCTTTTTTATGTACAGGATGTACGGTATGCCGCAGGCGCATGG
>JAGPUU010000129.1 GCA_018067325.1 Amphritea sp. | reverse complement strand
CGGAGCACTGCTTTCAGTTGGCGCCTGCTTTTTAGCTCCTTTGGTTGTTGCTACGCAGGTTCAGTATCTGTCTAATCCCAGGAGGTATATTCCTACAACCAATAGAATGGCCTGGATCACCATTGGTCATATTATTGTGCTTTTGCCGTTAGCAATATGGATTGCGCCAGCGCAAGTGTTGCCGGTTTCACTAACCGGGTTACTGTCAGTGCTAGGTATCGCGTTAGTGGCTGCGGCAATTCCTCAAGTTCTATTTATGCTAGGTGCCCCGAAGTCATGTGCAGACAAAAATGCATTAACAGGATCTCTTGAGCTAGTCGTTGCTTTACTCACGGGAGCCGTTTTATTGGGAGAGAGTATAGATCGGTTGGAAGTGACCGCGATGGTCTTGATTGTACTGGCTCTATTTATTAAACAAGTAGAAAACAAGCCTAGAGAGGGGGCTGTAACGGGCTGATATAGTTGTTAACATTTTTCGCCAGACTGCGAATATTAAGGTTTGGAGTAGCAGCACTTCACCAGGCATTGCTCGACAATACCTGGAAAGTGCTCTGATCCCTATTAAGGCTTTAGCTTTAGCACATTATCAATATCCGATGCCTGATGCCGTTCCGGAAGCATCTGCCATGGCTCTCCCCAGGTTTTATTAACAATATTTCCACGTTGTACTGCAGGGCGTTGCCATACTTCTTCTGTCCAGCGTTGCAGGTTTTTGTAACTCTTCACATCCAGAAAGTCCCCAGCATCGTATTGAAGACCACGTGCTAAGTTGCCATACCAGGGCCAGATGGCAATATCAGCGATACTGTAATGGTCACTTGCAATGAATTGGCTGGTTGCCAGTTGCTGATCTAATAGGTCGAGTTGGCGCTTGGCTTCCATGGTAAAGCGATTGATAGGGTACTCCATTTTCTCCGGAGCATAGGCGTAGAAGTGGCCAAAGCCGCCGCCTAAATAAGGCGCGGAGCCCTGTAACCAGAAGAGCCAATTGATAACTTCGGTACGCTCTGAGAGCTCTGTAGGTAGAAAATGGCCGAATTTTTCTGCCAGATAGAGGAGTATTGCTCCGGACTCGAAGATTCGTATGGGTTGTTCTGCAGACCGATCAAATAGCGCAGGAATTTTGGAGTTTGGATTGACGCCGACGAAGCCACTGGAAAACTGGTCTCCTTCGCTAATTCTGATCAGGTGTGCATCGTATTCAGCACCAGATTCACCCGCCGCCAACAGCTCTTCGAGCATTATAGTGACTTTCTGGCCGTTGGGGGTTCCCATTGAATAAAGCTGCAGAGGCTGTTTGCCTTCGGGCAACACTGCTTCATGGGTTGCTCCTGCGGTGGGCCGGTTTAGGCTTGCCCAGGCACCGCCATTTTCGCTATCAAACGTCCAAACTTTAGGGGGAAGATATTCGCTCATCATTGCCTCGTTATAATCTAATGTGCAGCTGTCTCTGCTGATTGTAGCTGGGTTAACAGGTTAAGTTTTATGTTTGGATATTTTTGTTTTGTAATTAGCAGTTATTAACCCTGCGGATTTTATAGAGCTCATATTCCACTGGTTAGCTGAATTGTTGCTGAAAAACAGTATTGGAATGTGCTAAAGCCGTGGCTATCCTCATTTCACCACTACTCTTCGTATAGAAATTATAATTATTTCCCACTTTTTGATTTCTCATACGTTTAGTCACTAAGCATACATACAGTTGAGGAAACAAAAATGAAAGTATCTAGGGCTCTACTCTTACCATTAGTTCTTATAATAAGCGCAAATTCAGCGCTAGCTGAATACCCAGAGGTGCGACAGATATATAACAACAATCCATCTGCTGGGGTTCAAAACAAGCTAAAAGCTGCAAACGAATTTCGGGCATCGCGACAGTATACCAAATCAATTATTGAGATTCGCGCAGCTGCTAGTCAACACTCCAAGGAGAAGCGACGCGCCAGTAACACCTATAAGGTCTTATCTGAAATTGGCTCTAAATAAAAATTAAGGGAGTTTATTCTCATGAAGAAAATAATCTATGTAATATCATTAATTATGTGTTTGTCTTCATCGGCACAAAGTAATGCCGCAGAAATTGTATACAAAGAACGTATGTTGGCAGGCTTTACTTATAATATGACTATGCCGGGGTATATGCCTAAGAGACCCGTCTACAAAACTAGGATCACAAGAATTACCACTAAAGAAAATTCAATTAAAGACAAACCTAAACAGCTCCGAGAAATCCCAATGATGGGGCGCTCTATAAGATAATATGAAAAGTAATAAATGCTTATTCCTAACAAGGAATCAAGTGCTTTCCTCTTAGTTTCTAGTTAGTTATCCAGTACCTGAACCGCCACCCTAAAGTAGACAGTTCTACTGTGAGTTGATCTGTTGCTTCTATACTGGATTGGAGACAAGTTCTTTGTGTAACCATGTATTCTGAAGGGTTATAAAATATTTCAATTACATCGAAACTATCATGCTGCGCTTTTGCGTGTGATGGATCTATTCAGTGTTTAAATCGTTCCCGTTTCAGTAACTTTTAACAGCTTTAATCGGGGTATTGCTATAACAGTTACCAAGTCGATTCATACTGAACTTTAAACGATGATTTTACCGGAAGTCATGTTACCCATAACCTGAAGCGAGTTGCGGTGACGTATTGAACCTAAAGCCCCTCGCAGGCCCTGCTATGTGTAATGTCTGACTGTTTCGGTATATATGCCTGTAGCGTTCATGGATAACTTTCATCTATGGCTGAATCTGCTTCTAGGCCGTTCTCTCTTTCTGATAACTTTGATCTCAGGTCTCGTTATAAGCCCAGGAGGCGGTACTGGCGAAATCAACAAATTGGGTAATTTCATTCATGTTTTCGTTTTCACCCCATTCAAAACCAATCGATCTTTGGTTCCGGTCTTCGGCCAGAGGAATCGTGATAATACGGGAAGAAGCGTAGTGTGCCGGTACTATCGTCAGGCCAATATCCGCTTCTACCAGTGCCAGTGCGCGATCGTCCTGATTCGTTATGTAGGCCATATTCAGTTGTACATTATGTTGTTTTATCAGGTTTTGAATAACCAGTCGGTGCTCACAGTGGCTGCGACCGATAAATAGCTCATTGTTCAGATCTGTAATGCTAACGATTTTTGATCTGCTGAGGTGGTGACTACGGGACATGGCAACCAGATAAGGTTCTGAAAATAGCGACTTTGAACACTGAAACCGGCGACTGGCCTGTGGACTTTCTTGTATGGTCGTGAGTGCCAGATCGATGCGATTATCCCGTTCCAACTTGAGCATCTCAGTTGCGCTTGAATCAAAGACGTCCAGTTTAAGATCGGGGTTCTCACGACGATATTGCTCTATCAATCGGGCTACCGCAGTAATAGACAA
>JAGPUU010000122.1 GCA_018067325.1 Amphritea sp. | reverse complement strand
GCGCGAATATCATTACGCTGCGCTTCAAAACTATCATATAGCTCCAGATGGATACCTGTTTCCAGTTGACGCTGAAGCCAGGTATTGAAAAAATACCATCCAGAGATATGGTCAGGCGCAAAATCGGGGCTGACCGTCAAGTTGAAAGTCATGGCAGTCACTCCTCAGCCAACAAAGTTTTATACAGCGCTTCACTCTCTTCAATCTTACTGCGTGAAGGCTTGCGTCGGACTGAGGTATAGCCCACCAGTTTTCCATTACGAATATTTGGAATAACCGTGGCCTTTACCCAGTAATAGGCGCCATCTTTTCGTAAATTTTTAACGTAACCATTCCACTTGGTGCCCTGATCGATCGTATCCCAGAGCCCCTTAAAAGCAATTGCCGGCATATCAGGGTGGCGTAGAATATAATGGTTAATACCGATCAATTCTTCTTCACTGTATCCGGACATATCGATAAATGCCTGATTCGCATGAGTTATAGTCCCCTGCGGATCAGTACGGGACACGATCAACTTGCCATCAGGGTATGGAACTTCCCTGTCTGTAATAGTCGCCGTACGCGCCGTACCATCAAAATATTTTATTTCGACGTTACGAACTTCACCTGTGTCTTGCTCAGACATACTTCAAGCCTTCTTCGTTCGGAAACTACTTATTGCTCAGTCGATGACTGTTTTAACAATAACCAGCAACCTACGTTAACGATTAAAGGATCTTACCGATCGCCTCTGCCGCACGCTTAACATCCAGGAATATTAAACCTAGACGTGCATTTGGCTTTGCAACAACAGTCAGCACTGAATCCTGGTTTGCATGGGTCATCAGGATATATCCCTCATCACCTTTAACCAGTACCTGCTCAAGTTCTCCGCGAGCCAGCTCTTTAGCTGTACGCTCACCAAGAGAGAGCATGGCTGCACTCATTGCACCAACACGGTCCTCATCCATACTAGATGGCAACAACGCCGCAATCATAAGACCATCTGTAGAGATAACTGCAGAGGCTTCGATATCAGCTGATGTACCGTTGAGATCACTCAAAATTGAGGTAAGCATCTCAGAACGCATAGAACACTCCTTCAGTAATGTCTCCCTTTGTGGGAGCTATTTAGAATCTAAAAATTAATAATCGAGATAACGACGTGCCAAACAACTTAGCAATTCAGCAAATGCTTGCTGATTAAGTCTTGGCATATCTGAGATCACCAGACTAAAACGCTGATGACCAATATGAACAACCCAGAAACCCACCTGACTCTGCCCTGCAGCATTCATAATGCCCCAGGAATCGCCCGCCAGCTCAAGATCGTTAGTTATAACTTTCTGATGACGCTCTTGCAGTGATATAAGATCTGCTGCCAGTGCTGCCAACGTTTCGGCCTGCTCTGATGGGTAACCTGTAGAAGAAAGACAGAAGCCCTGATCATCTGCGAGTAATGCTTTGCTACTATCAGACAACTTCATTAACAGATCAGGCAGAGTATCTTCTAAAGGTCCTCGCTTAATTTCAGGCGCCGTCTCTGTAAGACAAACAAAGCCCCTGTCTAATAACTGTTGAAATAAACCCATGGCCGGCACTTCATCCAGATCCGCCAGTTCAGAAATAAGCTCAAGGGAGTACAACAGCTCAAAATCGGTCGATAGCAATTGCAGCAACATCGCCCGCGCGTCATCCGGGGTCGAATTCAGTGTTGCAAAAAAAGCACCGCTAGGAGTTATAGCGATATAACGAATGGAGTCCTGATTAAAATCTCCCACCTACTATTCTCCGTATACCTTCATAAATTATCTTACGCCCCCATGACCCACCAAATATAAGCGAATCAACACTTAGGACTCTAACTACATCAAAATTTATTTAAATGCGCCCACAGCATTGGCTGCAGTCATAAAAGAAAAAACGTAACGCTGATGAATTTTCAGCACCTTAACCACTTCCAGAGCAGACAAACTATGCCGCCCCCATAAACTACCTATAGTCGTCGCATGGGGAATGGCAAGTAATTGATTAAAATCAAGTTTCTTTGACAGCCGAAGAGGTTTTTCAGGGTCAATACTACGGTTTAACCGGCCTTTTGAAGTCCAGAGCGCGAGCTTCCACATTAGCTCGTCACTATCGACAACAATCACTGTTGAGCCCGCCACACTAGGACGATCCGCATCCAGATCAGGACGCACCTTAAGTGTTAACTCCTGATAACCAAAACGTGTCAGCGCCAGAGGCACTAACAGCTCTTCACTAAAATCGAATAAAAAGTTCTTATGCTCTGGCAGATACGCAAGAGTACCGGGTAAACCAGTAATCTCAACGGGCACTTTCTGAGCCTCGCCCTCAGCAATCACTTCCTGAAGGATAGCCAGCAAGGTTGAATCATCTTTGAAAAACACTCGACGACGCTGATTTGGCTCGTGCATATTCACATCAGGGGCGTTACCACAGCACTCATATACCATTTGATAAGAAAGCTTGGCTCTGACGTCCTGGGGCTTCTTTTCGGGTATTTTCTGCGGTGCTGGCGTCGCTATCTTAGCGGCCGCTAATTGAGACGGTGCTACGGCAGGCTTCTGAGCATCTGCCTTTTTAATAACGGCTTCAGGGGGCACGACTAGGGATTCTGAGGGAGCGGAATTTGTGTCATTAAGCTGAAAACGCTGGCGTACCTGCTGAGAAAGCTCATCCCGATCAGTCGTTAAAGAGCTGTAATCAGACATTGCCTGACGACCTGCTGCAACACGCTTTTGGTATTCTTGAAACGCTTTCTCCCCTTCATTACTTAGGCTGGGAGAGCTGTTCAGATCTTTTTTAGCCGGTACAAATTTTTCAACAGCCTGCTTAATCGCTTTAATAAGACGCTTGCCTTCCAGAGGCTTACTTAGTGTTTCAAAACCATCAAACGAGTTTTCGGTCGCAGTAACAGCAATGATCGGGCGACTGGCTTTGTACTTTTCAATAACGGGTTTAACCGCAGGGTGCTCCATATCGATGATCAAGACTTCAGCTTGTTCAGTCGGCACCATATGGTATGCCTCCTGATGCTGCATAAAGAACAGATCAATCGCTGATTTGGATTGCAGCTCAAAGCCAACGACACCCAGCTTGATAACTTTGCTTGCTGCACGTTTGCTTAGTTTGATATGAGATACTCCCACGACTATTCCCGCCCTGTTTAAGTCAGTTTTACTAATTGATCAATGCAGCGAAAAACAGCCATTGCACAGAACAGATTTCTGAGAATTCAGCGATAACAGCCTGGAGTTGTCACCATCATCCAAAACAGCTTTGAACAATTCTAAGTCATCAGGGTTAAGTAGCGGAGCTCCCTGATCAAGTAAACGCTGTCTTAACGCCAGGCCTCGCCCGTCTAGAGTCAGAAACAGATCCATCAACGCTCCCGTGAGCTCGACACCATCATGACAAAGAACAGAAAGGTACACCCGCTGAACGTGGCTTCGGAGATTATTGGATGTAGACGCGACCAAGCGATTGAAGTGATGAAGCAGTACAGACTTGTGCGGCCCATCGTAGATCAGCCCCTTACCTTCAAGTGCGGTAAAAAGAGTCTCAATGTTAAGGGCATTTAGCCCCTCAAGTTCTGCATTCAGTTCCCAGCCAGAAACGGCTGCCCAAATAGGTGAATTCACAAGCTCGCCCTCTACTACTTAATTTTTTTATCTTACCCGTCAGATACATCAACAACCGAAATCGTATAACTAGTAATCAACGATAATATATAAACGTGTGTTTGAGAAATGAAACACTACACATTTTAAGTAATGAAATCGCATCATACTCATTTTGTTACTCGTTGCACCTCAAGAGAGGTATAACCTTGATCTGCATCATATAGGCGCAATTATACAAACGTATGAAAAAACATAGAAAAAGCATAGAAAAAGCAGAATTATCACCTGGCCTAGGCAGGCTAGTATTAGCGGGGAAAGTGTCTAAAAATCTTAACTTTAGAGGCTATTTAGGCTAAAGCTCACCTGCCATTTCAAGATCGGAATGCCTATACTGATTGATAGCCGGGCTGTAGTTCATCTGTATCCCGCCGGACATAGATAACCAAAGAGGGGTGTATTGTGCTTGAAG
>JAGPUU010000478.1 GCA_018067325.1 Amphritea sp. | reverse complement strand
AATTAGATATCGGACCTTTCGATTGATGCTGTCTGTTTAAGCTGCTATATTCTAGCGCTGCTGCGGGCAGTTGGCTTTAGCTAATTTGAAATTCCCGGTTTTTTTGCCATTTAGTTCTTAAAATCAAGCAAATGACCGGTTTGAATCCCCTGTACAGCATTAAATTAAAAAGAATTACTACGTATTTCATCTAGCTGGCAATGCCCTGAATTGCAAAACCAGTTGGAGGTGAAGATGTCAGTTGCCCAGAACCTGCCACTATTAACTGGCAGCAACAGCCTGATCAGACTCTATAAAGAAGTCGATATGAGGCAACTGTTTCCTTCACCGCCGATAAGACTTGCACGCATAACAAAGCGTACAAGCGAAGAAGTTAAGCACAAGAGTCGCTACGAAGACTTGGTTTGCCGTGTCCGGCAGTACATATCGGACACCTCTCTGTGTGGCTTACGGCTAGATGAACTGCGTTAGTGTTATAAGAGAACGCTAACAAACAATGAAAAGAATGCTAATTAATGCAACTCAACAAGAAGAGTTGCGCGTTGCCATGGTTGATGGTCAACGCCTCTACGATCTGGATATGGAATCCAGCTCCCGTGAACAAACTAAAGCCAACATATACAAAGGCAAGATAACCCGGGTTGAACCTAGCCTGGAAGCTGCTTTTGTTGATTATGGTGCTGAGCGCCATGGCTTTTTACCCCTCAAAGAAATCTCTCGCGAATACTTTAAGAAAGGCTCCGACAAAGGCGGACGCCCGAATATTAGAGAAGTCCTCGCTGAAGGTACTGAAGTCATTGTTCAGGTAGATAAAGAGGAGCGCGGCAACAAAGGTGCTGCCCTCACGACCTTTATCAGCCTGGCTGGTCGCTATCTGGTACTGATGCCGAACAACCCTCGTGCCGGCGGTATCTCTCGCCGTATCGAAGGTGATGATCGCAAACAACTTAAAGAAGCAATGGACGGAATGAAAATTCCACCTAAGACCGGCGCTATTGTCCGTACTGCGGGCATAGGTCGTTCTTCTGAAGAGCTTCAATGGGATCTGGATTACCTGATGACTCTGTGGGAAGCGATTAAAACCGCATCCGAAGAGCGTCGCGCACCATTCCTTATCTATCAAGAAAGCAATGTCGTTATTCGTGCGATTCGTGATTATCTACGACAGGATATCGGCGAAGTACTGATCGATAAACCAGAAGTCTACCAAGACGCTCTGAACTTCGTTCAGCAGGTCATGCCAAGCTATCTGAACAAGATCAAACTCTATGATGAGCAGATTCCTCTGTTCAACCGCTTCCAGATTGAAAGTCAGATCGAAACCGCTTTCCAGCGTGAAGTACAGCTACCATCTGGCGGTTCTATCGTAATAGACCCGACTGAAGCCTTGGTATCTATCGATATCAACTCTGCCCGTGCAACCCGCGGTAGCGATATCGAAGAAACGGCTTTGCAAACCAACCTTGAAGCCGCTGACGAGATCTCCCGTCAACTGCGTCTGCGTGATATTGGCGGACTTATCGTTATCGACTTTATCGATATGTCACCAATCAAAAACCAGCGTGAAGTTGAAAACCTGATGCGTGATTCCCTCAAAGTGGATCGTGCCCGGGTACAGCTGGGTCGTATCTCTCGCTTCGGTTTGATGGAGATGTCGCGCCAACGCCTGCGCCCTTCACTGATTGAAAGCCGTGGCGCTGTTTGTCCTCGCTGTAATGGCCAGGGCACCGTACGTGACACTGAATCTCTGGCACTGTCTATTCTGCGCCTGATTGAAGAGGAAGCGTCGAAGGATCGTACCGCTCAGATTCGGGCAATTCTGCCGGTTTCTGTTGCTACCTTCCTGCTGAACGAAAAACGTAAAGAAGTTCATGATGTTGAACTTCGTAACAACGTTCGCGTAGTTGTGGTTCCGAATCCAAACATGGAAACACCTCACTACGAGGTTGTACGCCTGCGGGATGACCACACAGTAATTAATACCAATGACGCCAGCTATACGTTTCAGCCAGAGCCTGAAGCTGAGCCGCAGATGGAAACAGCTAAACCACTGCCTGTCCGTGAAAGCGCTGCGGTTAGCACTGTAGCACCTGCTACGCCGGCGCCTGCACCTACACAAGCTCCAGCTCAACCTGTAGCAGCTAAACCCGCTACCACAGCCAAGCCATCGTTTTTCAGTAAAATCTTCGGTGCTTTGTTTGGTGACTCGGAAGCGGAACAGCTCAAAGCCAAGCAAGAACTAGAGCAAGAAAAGGAAAAAGAAGAGCGGAACAAAAAGCAGCGGGGCCGCAAACGTACGAATAACAGACGTGACCGTGATGACCGTGGTAACCGTGGTAACCGCAATGAGCGCCGCGACAGCGATAAACTTGTTGATAACATCAGCGAGAACGTTGAAGCCAAACCACCTGTAAAAGACGATCAAGAAAAGCCTGTTGAGTCTAACCAGGGACGCTCTCGTAACCGTCGCCGCAACGAGCGAGGCAATAGCCGTCAGCAAGAGCCGCAGACAGAAGAGCTGAACGAATCCAAGCCTAAAGAAGAACAGGATCAGCCTGCCGAGAAGAATGAAGATGGTCGCCCTCGCGGTGAGCGTCGTCGTGGACGTCGTCGTCGCGGTGAGCGCAGCGGCAAGCGTACTGCTGATACTTCTGTATCGACTACAGCTGATGACACTGTTTTAACTAATGAAGAACAGGCCATTAATACTGAAGCAACGATTGAAGATGGTTCAGCTTCTGTAGAGCAGCCGATAGCAGAAGTTCAAACTGAAGCTAAATCTTCTGAGGCACCACGCAAACGCCGTCAGCGTAGCCGCGGTCCTAAGAGAGATAACGCAGCAGATTCAGCGAAACTAGAAGCCGAAACGACTACTTCACCTGCCCAGGTTACTGAAGCCCCTGCGGTTGAAACTCCAGTAGTTGAAGCTCCAGTAGTTGAAGCGCCTATGGTTGAAGCTCTAGTAGTTGAAGCTCCAGTGGTTGAAGCGCCTGTAGTTGAAGCGCCTGTGGTTGAAGCTCCAGTAGTTGAAGCGCCAGTAGTTGAAACGCCAGTAGTTGAAACGCCAGTAGTTGAAGCGCCTGTGGTTGAAGCGCCTGTGGTTGAAGCGCCTGTGATTGAAA
>JAGPUU010000113.1 GCA_018067325.1 Amphritea sp. | reverse complement strand
GTTCAATGGTAAAGATATTACATCAATGAAATCCGCTGCTATCGCTCGTAAGGGTATAGTTCGCTCGTTTCAGATCTCAGCTGTATTTCCACACCTTAGTGTGTTGGAAAATGTTCGCATTGCGTTACAGCGTGAAGAAGGTAATAGCTTCCATTTCTGGAAATCAGAGAAGGTACTGGACAAACTTAACGATCGTGCTATTGAGCTGCTTGAAGAAGTGGGCCTTAAAGATTATGCCAATACGATCACTGTAGACCTTCCCTATGGCCGCAAGCGGGCACTGGAAATTGCCACCACCCTGGCGCTTGATCCTGAAATGCTATTGCTGGATGAGCCAACTCAGGGAATGGGTCATGAGGACGTAGGTGTTGTTGCTGACCTTATCAAGAAGGTATCGGCTAATCGAACCATTCTGATGGTAGAGCACAACCTACATGTAGTCGCTCAGTTAGCCGATACCATTACCGTATTGCAGCGTGGCGCCATTCTTACCGAAGGTGATTATGCAACTGTATCTCAGGATCCTCAGGTGCGTGAAGCCTATATGGGTGTTGAAGCTGATGATGAAGTAGCTAACGCTATTGCTGCAGAAAGTGCGGCAACCAGTGCGGCAGAGAAGGAGTCAGTGAAATGAGCAGTACCGGTGAAAAAATCCGCATTGTAGACCTGCATTCACACTACGGTGAGTCGCATATTCTGCATGGTATCGATATGACTATCATGCAGGGTGAGTTGGTTACCTTGCTGGGCCGTAATGGTTCTGGTCGTTCGACCACGTTGAAATCGATTATGAATATGGTGGGGCGTCGTACCGGTGTTATCAATATTAATGGTAACGAAACGATCGACATGCCGGCCCATAAAATTGCTCATCTGGGAGTCGGTTATTGCCCGGAAGAACGAGGCATTTTTTCCAGCCTGAATGTTGAAGAAAATCTGATGTTACCGCCGGCCGTACGTTCTGACGGTATGAGCGTTGAAGAAATTTATGACATTTTCCCGAACCTGGCTGAACGTCGTTATAGCCAAGGTACTCGCCTTTCCGGCGGGGAACAGCAGATGCTGGCGATGGCCCGTATTCTGCGCACCGGTGCCAATATTCTGCTACTCGATGAGATAACAGAAGGTCTGGCTCCAGTAATTGTGCAAAAACTGGCTGAAGTTCTGTTAATGCTGAAAAAGCGTGGTTTGACTATCTTGTTGGTTGAGCAGAATTTCCGTTTTGCGGCGCCAATTGCTGATCGCCATTACGTTATGGAGCATGGTCATATCGTAGAAGAAGTTCTTAAGGATGAGCTGGAAGCGAAGACGGAAATGTTGAATACCTATTTGGGTGTGTAAGATCAGGGTGATAATCACCTGATCGGGCACCTAATTTTCTTGAAGTTCGATAACAATAAAAATTTATCAAGCAGGAGTGACACATGAAACTAATGAAAAAAACTGTACTGGCGGTAGCAATGAGCCTGGCAACGGTAACGGGCGTTCAGGCAGCTGGCGTATCCGATGACGTAGTCAAGATCGGAGTGCTGGGCGATATGGGCGGTGTTTACGCTGATATTGCTGGTCCGGGCAGTGTTGTTGCTGTGAAAATGGCAGTTGAAGATTTTGGCGGCACTGTATTGGGTCAGCCAATTGAAGTTGTTTCAGCTGATGATCAGAACAAAGCAGATGTTGGCTCAAGTATCGCCCGTAAGTGGATCGATGATGAGAACGTTGACGTAATCAACGGCGCTGTTGCTAGCTCGGTGACTGGTGCGGTAACTAAGGTTATGACCGCTGCTGAAAAGATCACTCTGATTGCCGCTTCTGCAAGCCACGCATTTACGACTAAGGCGTGTTCTCCATTCAACGCTCACTGGACTTATGATGTGGTAGCGCTGGCCAACGGTACTGTTAAACCGATGGTTGCTAGCGGTAAAGAGAAATGGTTCTTTATTACAGCTGACTACGGCTTCGGGCATGCACTCGAAAAAGTAGCTACCGGCGTAATCAAAGATAATGGCGGAACCGTGGTTGGTGGCGTACGCGCTCCACTGGGCACCACTGACTTCTCTTCTTATATCCTTCAGGCTCAGTCTTCTGGTGCTGACGTTATCGCTCTGGCCAACGCCGGTGCCGATATGGTTAACTCGCTTAAGACTGCTGCTGAGTTCGGTGTTACCGAAATGATGGATGTAGCTGGTCTGTTGGTGTTTACTCAAAACGCTCAGGCGCTTGATCCAGCAATTGCTGGCGGTATGAAGCTGACTACTGGTTTCTACTGGGATATGGATGACCAGACTCGCGCTTGGTCTAAGCGTTACATGGAGCGTATGGACGGTAAGATTCCTTCCATGGCTCACGCCGGTGCTTACTCCTCTACCATGCACTACCTGAACGCAGTGAAAGCTGCTGGTACTGATGAAGGTAAGGCAGTTATGGCTAAGATGAAGGAAACTCCAGTAGAGGATTTCTTCTCTCGTAATGGCTACCTGCGTAAAGATGGACGTATGGTTCACGACATGTTGCAGGTTCGTATCAAGACTGCTGACGAGCGCACAAGCGCTAACGATATCTTCGCTATCGAAAAAGTTATCAAAGGCGACGATGCTTTCTTAGAACTGAGCAAAGGTGGCTGCGAATTCGCCATGGCGAAATAGTAAGCTTACTTAGTAATATTAAAGTCTGATGTACCGGCCACCCCATCCGGGGTGGCCTCTATAACTAGAACGACATGAATCACTAGGGTGCGACTATGGCGACCTTTCTCGGAATTAATCTATTTGCTCTATCGGGCCAATTGCTGGTTGGCCTGATCAATGGCTCATTCTATGCATTGCTCAGTCTAGGTCTGGCGATTATTTTTGGTCTGTTAAAAATTATTAACTTCGCGCAGGGCGCGATGTATATGCTCGGTGCTTTCTTTGCTTGGATGGCTCTGAACTACATGGGTATCAACTACTGGGCTGCGCTCATTTTGGTGCCGATTGTAATAGGCTGTATCGCAATCCTTATCGAGCGCTTTTTAGTACGCCCGATTGCTGGCGAAGATCACCTCTACAGTTTGTTGCTGACTTTTGGTATCGCGCTTGTATTACAAGGTGTGTTTACCCATTTATTTGGTTCTTCAGGTCTGCCTTATAAGATTCCTGCCGAACTATCAGGCGGTACTAAGCTGCCGTTCATGTATTTACCTAATTACCGTGCCTGGATTATCGTGATTTCACTGATAGTGTGTGGCAGTACCTGGTGGGTTATCGAGAAAACTAAACTGGGTGCATACCTGCGTGCTGGTACGGAGAATCCACAATTGATGCAGGGCTTTGGTATCAACGTCCCGCTAATCACGACCCTGACATTTGGTTTTGGCGTTGCACTGGCAGGTTTTGCCGGAGTGCTTGCTGCCCCTGTGTACTCTGTTAGCCCGGATATGGGCTCGAGTGTCTTGATTGTCGTGTTTGCCATTGTGGTTATTGGTGGTATGGGTTCTATCGGTGGCGCCATTCTTACCGGTCTGTTGATGGGGGTGGTAGAAGGACTCACGAAGTACTTTTATCCGGAAGCTTCCGCTACCGTTATCTTCCTGGTCATGGTGATCGTGCTGCTGATAAAGCCTGCCGGTCTGTTTGGTAAAGAGGCGTAGGAGTTGACCATGAAAATTAATAAGTTTTATCTGGTATTGTTTCTTCTGGCTTTGGTAGCACCTACGGCTTTGTATCCGGTGTTCCTGATGAAGGTGTTGTGCTTCGCGCTGTTTGCCTGTGCCTTTAACCTGTTGTTGGGCTTTGTTGGCCTGCTGTCCTTTGGTCATGCTGCCTTTTTGGGAACCGGTGGTTATGTAACAGGTGCGATGATGTTGCATACCGGTATGGGTCCTGAACTGTCCATTCTTGCGGGTACCGTTGCTGCGGGCCTGTTGGGGGCTGTATACGGCAAGCTGGCGGTTAAGCGTGAAGGTATCTACTTCGCAATGGTAACCCTGGCATTGGCTCAGCTAGCATTCTTCTTCTATCTACAATCACCGTTTACCGGTGGTGAGGATGGTCTGCAAGGTGTGCCTCGCGGTACTTTGTTGGGGATGTTTGATCTGTCCGATAATATGAACATGTACTACTTCGTATTGGCGATCTTTATCTTCGGCTTCTGGTTAATCCACCGGACGATTCATTCACCTTTTGGTCAAATTCTGAAAGCGATTCGTGAAAATGAACCGCGTGCAGTATCGTTGGGTTACAACGTTAATGACTACAAATGGGTTGTATTTATTATCTCCTCTGCTCTGGCAGGGCTGGCAGGCTCGACTAAAACGCTGGTATTCCAGCTGGCATCCCTGACTGATGTTCATTGGCATATGTCCGGCGAAGTTGTACTGATGACTCTGTTGGGTGGTATGGGTACTATCTTTGGGCCTGTTGTGGGTGCGGGCGTGGTCGTCACGATTCAGAACTATCTGTCGGGTGGTGAACTGGGTAACTATATCCACATTATCATGGGCTTGATCTTCATTGTCTGTGTACTGGCCTTCCGCAGCGGTATCGTCGGTGAGTTCCAGAAGATGGTTAAGAAGAATTTTTAAAGCATCAGAAATCCCTCTAAGTGTCATGAAAGGACACTAATAGCTCAGTCGTCTGTATGACGAACTTCTGATTTGTAACAATTAAAAGGCGATTTATTATGAAAACAAAAATAATTGAATCTGCAACGAATACACACTAGGGAAGATGCGATTAAGTCCCTCCGCATGAGACAATGCTCCGCATAGTTTCAGCTAGGATCAACGCATGGACAATCAGCTCAGCTTTATCGATTGCGAAAATAATTGGGGTCAGAAATAATTAGGGTCAGTGTAGATTTAAATTAACGATACACTGCCCAATTGTTTTCTTTGTTCTACAAATGCGGCATAAAACGCTGGTTCGCTCTGGTTTTCGGTCCCTGTTGGTGGAGTAATGCGTCTAGTGAGTGCCATTTCAACATAGCAGAACCTTTAGTCGTGACACTTGAATACCGAAGATTGGCACGCGTTGGCACTGGAATAACCCTTCAAAGTGGCGCACACTCAGTCAGATAGGAAATATGGCCGGTGATCAAGCGTGCCATCACATAATAGCAAACCGTGCTTGCGTGTTCCCAGGCGATTAAAAACGACGTGCTTCAGAATAACTCTTTCAGTTCAAATGGATACAGCTTCCTCTGCCTTATTCGTAAGGTGTTAAAACACGCACGCACACAATTAAAATGTTATGTTTCCCCCACAAAGGTATAGAGAATGAGTAAACCGGAAGAGTTTTGGGACGGAGCATCTAAAAACTACGACAAGACCGAAGAGCGATTTGAGTACATTCATAGTAAATCTAGAGAAAATACTAAAAAATTCCTAAAAGGTAGCGATACCGTTCTCGATTATGGGTGCGGGACAGGAACCGCAGCTTGCCTGTTTTCCAGTCAAGTTAAAGAGATTCACGCTATTGATATATCATCGAAGATGATTGAAATAGCGAGGGAGAAATCAGCAACTGCAAAAATAGAGAACGTAAGGTTCGAGCAATCGGATATTTTTGACAGCAAATATTCTAAAGAGTCATATGATGTCATTCTGGCTTTTAACATGTTGCATACAGTCCCTAGTCCACAGAATGTAGTGCTGCAAATAAATGAATTACTAAAGCCAGAAGGTTTATTCATTTCTGTAACACCTTGCTTACGTCAAAAGATGTCATTTTTCGTTAATCTTCAAATCCAGCTGGTGCGGGTCTTGTGTAAACTTGGGCTAATTCCCATTCCTATAAGAAGGGTCACAAGCTCTGAGGTAAAAAACTTATTAGAAGCAGGCGGGTTTCAAGCGGTTGAATCTGAACAGATATATAAAGACGCATCTAGCTATTTTGTCGTGGCTAAGAAGTTACAAAAAACATAACAAGGCAAGCAAGAAGGACGCGCTAATGCACGCCTCTTCTCGCGGCGTCAGGTGTAAATAAAATAATGAACATTCAACAGATCCTAGATCCTCGTTAACATGGCTCTTCTTGAACTAATACTTCTTGTTTTCGTCCTTCTGATGGCCTTATCCATTGTTTGGAGCACGCTGCAAACTGGTATTTCCCCCATGATGAGCTCAGGCAAAGCGTGCCAAGCCATGCTTGATTCAATAGATAGGCCTGCAAATGGACCTTTAATTGACCTCGGCTCTGGTTGGGGAACGCTCGTTATTGCTGTCGCCCGTAAATATCCACATCAACAAGTGATCGGCTACGAACTGTCTTGGTTTCCATGGTTTGTCTCAATAATTCGGAAATATAGTTTAGGTCTGGATAACCTTACGCTCTATCGCAAAGATTTTAAGAATGCTGAACTCAGCAATGCTTCTATTCTATTCTGTTATCTTTTCCCTGAAGGTATGGTTGCTCTTCATAAAAAACTGAACCGCGAACTATTAAATGAGACTCTCATTGTGAGTAATACATTCGCTTTACCTTCATGCCAGCCTACAAAAGTGATCAGACTTAAAGATGTCTACCAAACTCCGATTTACGTATATTATTGGCAGCCAAAGTGCTCTTTTACTCCGCGGAATAATAATGACGACAAGCCTTATTAAAAATGAATAATTGGGGTCAGTGTAGATTTAAATTAATCATACACTGCCCAATTATTATCTTTGTTCTACCAGTGCTGCATGAAACTGCAACCATAGGACGGGGTATAAAAAGATAGAAAGGCCAGCCAGATAGTCAAAAATTCCGCTTCGCTCTGGTTTTCGTCTTCTGTGATGGAGTTATACATCTAGTGAGTGCAACAAATGGTTTCTAAAACAAAGTTATATTCAAAGCTAGATGACCTCGAAATAGAGTTAAAGGAACGTTTGGTTCCACATCTGCAGCAGGCTGCGGCTGGAAACAATGATTTAGCCTTCTGTGTGACGGGCTATCATTCGTTTAAGCAGTTGAAATTACAGACTGACAAAACGATGGAAGCG
>JAGPUU010000101.1 GCA_018067325.1 Amphritea sp. | reverse complement strand
AAGCAAAACAACAGTCAGGTGAGTTCCGCAAAGACCTTTACTACAGACTTAGAATTCACCAGGTAGAGATTCCACCACTGCGACAGCGCAAAGGGGATATCACCCTGCTATTGGAATATTTTCTTGCGGAAGCCGCCGAATAACTTAACAAGACCAAGCCCACTATTCCCAAGGAACTACCGGTACTGTTGGCGAACTACGCCTTCCCGGGCAATGTTCGTGAATTAAGAGCGCTGGCCTATGATGCGATGAGTCAGCACCGCTCAAAAATGCTGTCTATGGAGGTATTCCGGCGCGTCATGAACCAGGATATTCCTGCCACAGAGCCTGACCCAGACGCCTCAACGATACTCTTCAATCCCGACCAGCCCCTGCCTACCCTGCAAGAAGCCGGCGAACTGCTGATTGCGGCAGCGATGGAGCGTGCTCAGGGCAATCAGTCCCTGGCATCGCGTTTACTCGGTATTTCGCAACCCGCGCTGAGCAAGCGGTTAAATAAAAAACAGCTTTAGCCACCTTGTATAAGCGATAGACGCCTTCAGCTTCTTTCAAACCCCGCTGATCAGTTAGTGACTGATTAGCGGCTTTGAACCCCTATAACCATTGCGTCCCCTATAACCAAACGCAATACTCTTAACCTATTGATTTAAAAGGTTATACGAGAAATATCCGTTCAACCCTATTCCCCTGGTTATACCCCTTCCGTTAGTAATCCGTTCAATAACAAAATCAATTAATCCTACCGAAACAACAGGTTAAAAGCTTTTTGAAACTCTTGGCATCCTCCCTGCTTACTTAAACTGTATCAAATGTTTATTACCCAGCCTTTCACACGGGGCGGTAAAACAAAAGCCATCGCAATTGGCTAACACAATAAGAAACCAACGCAGGTAACAACATGAATGAAGCCATAGTGCTGCAACAACCAGAGAGTGGACGTAAAGAGAAAGATCTATTGGGTGAAGCCTTCGTTCCATCTGAAGCATATTTTGGTATTCAGACCCTGCGCGCACAGAAAAACTTCGATCTCAGCGGCATTCCCCTGCACCACTTCCCGCAACTGGTAGAGGCATTAGCATTCGTTAAGCTGGCCTGTGCCAAAGCGAATAATACGCTGGGTTTTTTGAACGACACTAAGACATCAGCCATTGAAGCGGCCGTCAATAAGATCCTTTCTGGTCAACATCATGACCAGTTCGTCGTGGATATGATTCAGGGCGGTGCTGGCACCTCAACCAACATGAATGCCAATGAAGTTATCGCTAATATCGCCCTCGAGCAGATGGGTTACGCCAAAGGTGAATACAGTTACCTGCACCCCAATAATGACGTCAATATGTCCCAGTCGACTAACGACGCCTACCCTACCGCTGTCCGCCTTTCGATACTGCTAAAGCACGGCTCTCTGGTCAAAGCACTGGCATCACTGCGCGATGCTTTTTCAGCTAAGGGCGATGAGTTTGCTGATGTGATCAAGATGGGGCGTACCCAGCTGCAAGATGCAGTGCCGATGACGCTGGGGCAGGAGTTCAAGTCCTTTGCCAGCACCCTGACTGAAGATATTGACCGTATTGCAGGCCTGTCTGAACTCCTCAAAGAGATTAACCTGGGCGGTACCGCCATAGGCACCGGTATCAATACTGATCCGGAATACGCCAAGCTTGCAGTCAACAATCTCTCTGAACTGAGCGGCTTTGAATTCAAGCGCGCATCTGATCTGGTAGAAGCCAGCTCAGATATGGGCGCCTTTGTGCTGTTCTCCGGCATGCTCAAACGCCTGGCGGTGAAGCTATCAAAAATATCTAACGACCTGCGCTTACTCAGCATGGGGCCACGCTGCGGCCTTGCCGAAATAAACCTGCCCGCACAACAACCGGGCAGCTCAATCATGCCGGGGAAAATTAACCCGGTCATCCCGGAAGCGATGAACCAGGTTGCCTACCAGGTGATTGGTAACGATCTAGCCCTCACCATGGGTGCTGAAGCGGGCCAGCTCCAGCTTAACGCCATGGAGCCTTTGATTGCCTATAACGTATTGGAATCGATGCGCATGCTTACCCAGGCAATGAATATGCTGAAAAACCGCTGCATACGCGGCATCACAGCTAACCGGGACCGTTGTCAGGAGCTGGTCGATCAAAGCATTGGCATCATCACCGCCGTTGTTCCTTACATCGGTTACGAAAACTCTACTCGCATCGCTAAAGCCGCCCTCGAAAGTGGCCGTGGCGTACTGGAACTGATCAGAGAGGAGGAGTTAATGAGCGAAGCCGATTTAAGCGATCTCCTCAAGCCCAACAATATGATCAGCCCTCAACCACGCCGACGTTAATGACTCACGCTTTACCCCAACCCTGAAGCCCGATACGGGTATAAAAACAACTATAGAAGGATGAGTGTTATGCAACCTACAATGACAAACAAAAGCCGCCCCGGGTTCTGGAGCGGACTGGCACTGTGGAAAAAGATATTGGTCGGTATGGTTCTCGGTGTCGCCGCTGGCGCCATCATGGGCCCTGATGCTGAGATGTTAAAACCTATCGGCACGCTGTTCATAAACGCTATCAAAATGCTGATTGTACCGCTGGTTTTCTGTTCACTGGTTGTCGGTGTAACGTCCATGCAAGACACCCGAAAGATGGGACGAATCGGTGTAAAAGCGGTCCTGCTTTATCTGGGCACTACCGCCATCGCCATTAGTATTGGACTTGGCTTGGCGACTGTCCTGACTCCGGGAGAAGGGCTAAACATGGTGGTAACCGACGCGGTTGCTGTCGGCAAAGAAGCGCCTACGCTGGTACAAACGCTACTAAATATGATTCCGAAAAACCCAGTGGGCGCCCTGGCTGCCGGAAACATCCTGCAGATCATCGTATTTGCTTTAGGCCTGGGTATTGCACTTACCCTTAGCGGCGAAAAAGCTGAACCGGCTATTAAACTGTTCGAAAGCCTTGCTGAAGCGATGTACAAACTCACCGAGCTGGTAATGAAGCTGGCACCTTATGGTGTGTTTGGTCTGATGGCCTGGGTTGCTGGCAAATACGGAATGGATATTCTGCTACCCCTGATTAAAGTCATTGCCGTGGTCTACCTCGGTTGCTTGATTCATGTATTGGTTTTCTACACGGGTTTAATCAGCACGCTAGGACGGCTCAACCCTGTCCGTTACATGAAAGGACTACTGAACCCTGCCGCTGTTGCATTTACCACCACCAGCAGTTCAGGCTCGCTACCGGCAACCATAAAAGCATCTCGGGAAGAGATGGGTGTCTCTAAAAGCATCTCCAGCTTTGTTCTGCCCCTTGGTGCAACAATCAATATGGACGGTACCGCTCTGTACCAAGGTGTTTGCGCGCTATTCATCGCACAGGCCTTTGGCATCGATCTAACTTTCTCTGATTACTTGCTCATCATCATGACGTCCACTCTCGCATCAATCGGCACCGCCGGTGTTCCGGGCGCGGGCCTGATCATGCTGTCTCTGGTACTTACTACTGTCGGCTTGCCACTCGAAGGTCTGGCCATCGTTGCCGGTATCGATCGTATTCTGGATATGGCAAGAACCAGCGTGAATGTCTGCGGCGACCTTATGGTCTCAATTCTGGTAGCCAAGAGCGAAAACGAATTAGACGAATCTGTTTATAATAGTTCATCATCCGAAATGGAATCTCAGCCTGAATCTACTACTGAGACTCAGACGGCTAGAATCTGATTCTAAGAACAAATAATTAGCACAGATAGTTAGCGCAGATAGTTAGCGCAGTAAAAAAGCCCCTCAGGGGGCTTTTTTTGGTTCAGGCTGGGTAAAAAAACTGGGGAGCAGAAGATTCGCTAACGAATCCGATAAGATGAATGACAGGTAACACAGGCCGTTGTCACCGCCGTTAGCGCACGGTAAGCGGGCAGAGGTTCGCCCTCCTGTGCTGTTAGCGCAAAACGACTCGCAGCCCGATGCATCGCAGTGCCTTTGCTGCGCATATCTTCCGGCATGAATTTAGCCAGATGGCTCGCCCCATGAGACCCAAGCGAACTCATCCCAAGTCGGTTCTCGGCTATATCGGCAGCCCGGTCCAGATCATCGCTGGCGATGCTCAGCATTATTTCATTAATCGCCACCAGATGATCGCGCATATTAGACATCATATGCTGTTGCATCATCTCCGGTAGCTGAACCAGCTCACGACTCTCTTCCGCGGCCTGAGTCAAAGAGGTAACGGCCAGTAGTAAAGTTCCCGCGAGAACTCTCTTTCCTGTTCCTGTCATACCTTACCTCCGAGACAATTATTCTGACTGACAGATAGACTATCAGTTATAAAGCATCCCGCCCATGGGGAGAATCAAAATCTAGCTCAGGCCCCAACGGTACAATCTGAGTAGGGTTGATCATATGGTGGCTGCCATAATAATGCTGTTTGATATGCACCATATCAACCGTCTGAGCGACCCCTTCGATTTGATACAGTTCACGGATATAGCCAGATATATTGGGATACTCGCGCAGCTGTTTCAGGTTGCACTTAAAGTGGCCATGATAGACAGCATCGAAACGAATCAGTGTGGTGAACAGTCTCCAATCGGCTTCGGTCAAAACAGCCCCGGCCAGATAGCGCTGCTGAGACAGAATCTCTTCTATGCGCTCCAGGCTGGCAAACAGATCTTTGACATTATGCTCATAGGCTTCCTGAGTAGTTGCAAAGCCTGCCCGATAAACACCGTTATTCACGCTGTCATAGATCCAGCTATTCAACTCTTCGATCTCATCACGAAGAGGCGTCGGCCAATAATCAGATCGATTTCCGGTTAGGTCATCAAAGGCGGAATTAAACATGCGGATAATTTCTGAGGACTCATTACTCACAATCGTCTGTTGCTGTTTGTCCCACAGCACTGGCACGGTAACCCGACCAGTAATATCGTCTTTTGCCCGACTATAAATCTGGTGCATAAAGTCAGCAGCGTAAAGTGCATCGCCAGTAGAGCCCGTTTCAGTATCAAAACTCCAGCCCTGCTCTAACATATCCGGACTCACCACTGAAACAGTAATCAGATCTTCTAGCCCCTTCAGCTTTCTAAAAATAAGGGTTCTATGCGCCCAGGGGCAAGCCAGAGAAACATACAAATGATAACGACCGGGCTCAGCTTTAAAACCACCGTCACCGGAAGGACCTGGGCTGCCATCTTTGGTTATCCAGTGACGAAACCCCGACTGATCACGAACAAACTCACCTTTAGAGCTTTTAGTTTCGTACCATTGATCATGCCATTTTCCTTCGATTAACAGTCCCATCATTGAATCCTCTGTGCTTACTAATAGTGTTTACTAACAGCGCTTACTAGTAGCACTTATCTAATTAGTGTTTGCTACTTTATGGCTCCATATTAATTTCTATTTTTTAGATTAAAAATCACTTAATTACGGATATAGTATTCGAATATTTAGAACGATCTTTATCACAACATCCGTGTAGCAACTCTGCCAGACGCTTTATACCCGGGCCTATACTGTCCTGACGGGCATAATAAAGCTGCAACATCATGCTGCGGCTGCCACCCGCTTGCAGTGGAATCGGCTGTAGTTCACCCTGTTCCAGCGCTCTTCTTATGCGCGTTACCGGCACCCAGGCAAAGCCCATCCCCCGACTGATCATTTCTACTGCGGTACTGATGTTACTGACGGTCCAGCGCTGATCGGCTTTTAACCAGCCGGAATCTATATTCTTTTCAAGCGCTGAATCCCGGGTAACCAGCTGACGAAAATTGGTCAGATCATCGATAACTAGTGGCTCAGCCTCACTGCAACTGTTAAACAGTGGGTGCTTCGGCGATGCAACCGCAATAAAGCCCACCGCAAACAAAGGTTCCGCCAAAAAGTGGGAGACTCCGGCACCGGCGATTGCCAGGTCTACCCGCCCCTGTATCAGCGCTTCAGAGGCACCGGAGAGCACCGTTTCATAGAGTTGAATTCGAGTATTAGGATATTCATTAGCAAACTGCTCGAGTACCTGGCTGATATACTCTGGCGGAAAGGTTTGATCGACAGCGATGGAGATCTCTGGCTCAACCCCCGCATGTAAACTAGCGGCTAACGAGTCAATATTGGCGGCAGACTCCAACAGCTGCTCGGCGCGTTGTAGCAATAAGCGCCCGGCATCGGTCAGATGAGCCTTGCGCCCTTTTACTTCCAGCAACTTCACATCCAGCATCGATTCCATTTTCTGAATCGCATGATGAATACTCGACTGACTCTTATGCACCGCTTCTGCTGCATGAGCAAATCCACCATGCTCCACCACTGCTTTCAACATCCGCCACTGTTCAAGGGTGACCTTCATCGCAAGTCCTTTCTAAAAAATAGAATGTATAACCCGATTTATACCGATTTTTATTTCGAATTAAAAGAATAGTATAGGTCCTATAGAGAAATAGAACCTATAAAAACATAGCCCCTGTAGAACAATAGAGGCCATTGAAAATCAGACGCGGCACTTGTTAACTCAACCGCAGGAGAAACAGATATGAGTATTCAGATCATTCCAAGCCGCCCATCTTCTGATGGTGCCGGCGTCAAAATTCAGCGCGTACATGGTTTCCAAAATAATGGACTCGACCCTTTCCTGATGCTGGATGAGATACGTTCGGATAACCCTGATGATTATGGTGCAGGCTTTCCTGCTCACCCACACCGGGGCATCGAAACCCTGACCTATATACGTCATGGTGGGTTCGAACATCAGGACCACCTGGGTAATAAAGGTGGAGTACAGAGCGGTGAAGCCCAATGGATGTCAGCAGGCCGGGGGATAATTCACTCGGAGATGCCATTGCAAAAAGATGGTTTGATGCACGGCTTTCAATTGTGGTTAAACCTACCCGCCAGCCTAAAAATGAAAGACCCGGATTGGCAGGATGTAGGCCGTGATCAGTTGCCGTGGCACCCGTTAGGAAACACTGAGCTCAAAGTCATCGGCGGCCAGTTCACCCTTGCCAAAGAAACATTTACAGGGCCATTACAACAACTACCAGGACAAGGCGCTGTTGCTGATATCTGCCTAAAGCCGGGTGCCGAGACTCACCTGGAACAGGCAGAAGAACGTACACTGCTACTCTATGTTTACGAAGGTAAGCTGACACTGAACGGGCAAACAGTGGGCGCACAACAGATGGCTAAAGTCACCGCAGAATCAGCGCTGCAGATCAGTTCTGACATTGGTGCGGGCGCGCTGTTGCTTAGCGGTGTTCCGCTGAAAGAACCAGTAGCCCACTACGGTCCGTTTGTGATGAATACACAGGCTGAGATAGATCAGGCGATCCAGGATTATCAGCAAGGTACGCTGACAGATTAATGCCGACCATTTTAATCTAGACCATTGTTCCACGAAAAAGCGCAGCCCTCATGCCCTTGTAGTCTTGCAACTATAAGGGCCTCTGATTCGCTGCGCGTTTCTATGGACAAGCCAAACCGTAATAGCTTTCAGGATGTCGGTCAGAGGGGAATCGCGCCTGAATAAGCCACCCCAGACAGATACGCCAGATCTCGGTTCCAGGTCGCCAGATCACCCATATCGAACTGACTAAGGTGACTATGTCCACAAGCCCGAGCCATCACCTGCATCAGATGTACAGAACCGGTCATAAAGTTGGCTAACTGAACCGCCGACTTATCCACATTCAACCGCTGACGCAGATCAGCTTTCTGGGTGGCTATGCCTGCGGGGCAGTTGTTGGTATTACAGATGCGAGCAGCAACACAGCCAATCGACTGCATTGCGCTGTTAGCCACCGCTATACCATCCGCTCCGAGCGCCATCGCTTTAATAAAATCACTGGGCACCCGCAGCCCACCGGTGATAATCAGTGTGACTCGTCCGCTGGCTCCATTGATATTCAGACAACGCCTGGCACGTGCTAACGCCGGTATCGTCGGTACGCTGATATGATCACGAAATAGGAGTGGTGCAGCCCCCGTACCACCACCACGACCATCCAGAATAATATAGTCAGCCCCCGCTTTTACGGCGAACTCAACATCTCTTTCGATATGATTTGCACTGAGTTTGAAACCAACCGGAATACCACCGCTGACCTCCCGAACCCGATCGGCGAAGCGAGCATAATCTGCAACATTATTCAGATCGCTAAAGGTCGGAGGAGAAACCGCATCCTGTCCTTCCGGGATACCCCGAACCTGAGAGATCCTACCGACATTTTTGCTGGCAGGAAGATGCCCACCGGTGCCCGTTTTAGCCCCCTGTCCACCTTTGAAATGAAACGCCTGCACCCGAGTTAATAACTCTTCCCGGTAACCAAATTTTGCACTGGCCAGTTCGTAGAAATACCGGGAGTTAGCCAATTGCTCCTCCGGTAACATGCCGCCCTCACCAGAGCAGATGCCTGTACCTGCCAGCTCTGCGCCTTTTGCCAGCGATGTTTTTGCCTCTTCCGAAAGCGCTCCAAAGCTCATATCCGACACAAACAGGGGAATATCCAGCTCTAACGGTTTCTTTGCTTGAGGGCCAATAATCAGCGAAGTGCCTACCGACGCGGTTTCCTGCAAGGGTTTACGGGCCATCTGAGCAACCATAACCTGAATATCGTCCCAGGCTGGCAGCAGATTACGGGGAACCCCCATCGCGCCCATAGGGCCATGAGAACCTATTCCTTTTATCCCTTCATGTGCTAACTGATGAATAAACTCGACAGTGGATTCCTCTGCCGTATTTACCGCAACTGGCGCCTGATTATCGCTAGCAATGATTCCCGGCCCTTCATGACCAACAGCCGTTGCATCAAACTTTTTATGGGTACCATCGCAGTATGGGGCATTCGCCGTATGCTTGCAGGCACAGAGCCAAGCATCACCCGTTTCCTCTGCTGTAAAAGCTTTAGGGGTAAATCCTGTCCCCGCATGTGAACCATCACAGAAAGGTTGCTTAGATGAACGACCACAGGTGCAGAAATAAGATTCATCGCCCTGATTCAAACTTACTTTGACTGGCTTATTATCAGCGACCACAGGCTTTGCAGACATAATTCACTCCTTCGAAATAACTAGTGAGTTAAGCCTAGCAGCCCTTTCTAATAAAGGGCTAAAAAAAAACTAAAAATTGAATTTAAAACAAGAACTAAAGAAGGGTTTTAAAACTGTCATCAGATTCCGTCAGCAATCAATTTGATCCCGACAATCAGAAGCATAATCAGAATAATTCGGTAGAAAAGCTGATCATCCAGCATCTTGTGGATAATCAGGCCTAACCGTATACCTATCCAGGCCACCGGAGCCAACACCAGTCCAATTAAAAGGTTATCGGTATTGATCTGCCCCAGCGCGCCATAGGCCACCAGCTTAACCAGATTAACAATGGCAAGAAATACAACAGCCGTACCGAGAAATTGCTCTCGGGGCAGTTTCATCGGTATCAGATAGAAATTCATGGGAGGGCCACCCGCATGCGCAATAAAGCTGGTAAAGCCCGCCAGGGTACTTGAGATAACGCCCACAACAGGCGAGCCACCCTGCCCTAACTTCGAACCATTCAGCAATCCCCAAAGACCAAAGCAGATCGATAGAATCCCCAGCAACAGTCGCAAGATATCGTCATTAAGATAATCAAACAGTAGATACCCGGTGAAAATTCCCAGTACCGCGCCGGGTAACATTATCTTTAACAGATCAACCCGTTTACTGTGCCACCAGGCACGGACGCTAAAAAAGTCCATCAGAATCAGCAACGGTAACATTATCGCGGCTGCCTGAACCGGCCCGATATAGAGAGACATCAGTGGCACACTGATAACCCCGACACCCCCGGCAAAACCCGACTTAGAAATACCGGTTATTAACACGCCAAGCCCGGCCAATAACCAGAATGACAAACTAAAAGAGTTAATCAGATCCACACAAAGTCCCCCGGAAAAACAGCATATTACTCTGATAACAGCATGGTTAAAACTAACTGCTATGTTTACAGTCCGGTGCTGACAAGGTAAAAAAGAGGTCAACAGTCTCCACGTGCGAACCTTCATGATCAGAATAAAACGTGCTTCAGACCGAGGATATGCCCATTTCGGTTGGCTTGAATCCCGACATGTTTTCTCATTTGGTAGCTATTTCGACCCCGACTGGATGGGAATATCTGAACTACGTGTTGCAAATGAAGACCTGTTGCAGCCTGGGGCAGCGTTAGATCCCAGCAAACATCAGGACCTGGAAATTATATCCGTCATTCTTGATGGCAAGAACCTGCATACCGATTCACTAGGTAGTCGAAAACTACTGCAAGGCAGAAGTCTTCAATTACTGAGCACCGGAACAGGTACCGAATTCACTGAGCAAAATGCCTCTCTGGAAAGCAGCCTGAAAATGCTTCAGTTTTGGGTTATTCCGGAAAAAAACGGTAATACACCCCGCTATCAATCCCGTAAGCTTCTTAGTCGGGAAGGGATACAACTAATTATTTCACCAGACGGTCGTGACGATTCACTGCAGATTGAACAAAACATAGAGATGTATCAGTTCCGTTTGCATCATAAAAGCTGCGGTCTGCCTGAAGCGGGGAACGGTTTCCTCTATCTGCTCAAAGGTGAACTCGAGGTAAACGGAAGTGTTCTGGAGGCAGGCGATACAATACTGTTTGAAGATGAGCCTTTGATATCATTACGGGGAATCAGCAAAGCAGAAGGCTTTTATTTCACCTTGCCATAAGATTCACAGTTTTTATAACTAAAAACTCCCCTTCCTCCCCTCAATTCCCCTTAAAAAAGACCTCTTCCATAAAAATCACTCAAATTATGTTGCATTGCACAAATAATTCGTTATATTGAAGTTGCACTTTGCTTTTTGAGCCACTAATTCGGCTTATTTCGACCCGGCGCCCGCCGGGTCTTTTTTTATCCGCACTGCAACAAAAAAGCTCACGAACGGTCCAAATAAGTGCACATAAAGAACCTGTATTGTTCATTCTAAAGTTATTTACTTAACTCCAGTGCTAACGCTTGCAGCGTATTAACTACCCGATCAGGCTGTATATCCCAGGGATCAAAAACAGCTGCGGAACTACGCTGCACCCATGCAGCATTTAAGCCTGCATGTTTCGCTCCCATTACATCCCAGGCATTACTGGAGATCAGCCAGCTATTCCCCGCGCGACTACCTGTTCGTTTAAGCAGATGAAGATATACTGCCGGGTCTGGCTTATATCTTGAGATTTCATCAACGCTGACCACGTCATCCAGCAATTCCAACACACCAGCGTTTCCTAATAACTCTTTCACTTTAGCTGCTGGCCCATTGGAAAAAGCCACACAATAGTGCCCCTGAGCCTTGAGTGATTCGATACCCGGAACAACATCGGCATAAGCTTGTAGCTGCTGATATTGCGCCATCAAAAAACCTTGCTGCTCTGTTGAAAGCGAAACATCCAGCACCTCCATGGCGTAATTCAGTGCCTGAAGGGTACAAACACCAAAAGGTTCATAGCGCCCCATCAGACCTCTACGAAAGGCATACTCGACCTGCTTTTCACGCCAGAGTTTGGATAATACTTCAGCTTTATCGCCCACCATCATCTGCAGGTGCCGACTCATCTCAAGGGGGTCTACCAAGGTTCCGTAAACATCAAACGCGATAGTCTGACTCTGCATAACAACTCTCCGGAGGTTTCTCTGCTGAAACGTGTCAGGCTCACAAGCTGATACCCGATGCATTTCGATAGTCTGATTACTATGGCGTCTGCAGTTGTGAAACTCAAGCAAAGGAAGTTGAGAACAAGTCCCTTCCCAAAGTGAGACCGGTCTTAGGTGATGACCAGCGCAAAAGAATTTAATAGATAGATAAAAACAGAAAGCCCCGCACTGGCGGGGCTACATGTAGCATGTGAATTGTATTCTTCTAATTATTTGCTACCCCAACCGATTGGGGCTATATCAGCTCTGACATTGCAGAGTAACTTCATCTTAGTACAGAAACACCGATTACGACTTGAAAAGTTTTTGCCACATATCTGGCTTACGTGCGCTTTATTCTCTTAACCCCACTGGAGGGAATAGCTTCTCGGGGGTTATCAGGCCAGGGGTGCTTTGGATAACGCCCTTTCATATCCTTCTGAACATCCCGATAACCATTGGCCCAAAAGCTGGCCAGATCCTGGGTTACTGCCAACGGCCTGCGCGCCGGAGACAGCAGATGTATTTTCAGTGCTACCCTGTAACCAATAACCGGCGTGTCTATCGAACCAAACATCTCCTGAAGCTTAACCGCCAGCACCGGCGGAAACTCAGTGTAATTAACCGCAGCCGTATGCCCTGATGGCAGCTTAAGTCGGGGCGGTGCAAGTTTCCCCAGCTCATTAGGTAAAGGCCACTCGAGTAAAGCCTGCAAAATAGCGAACAGATCGAGACGGCTAAAGTGATTTATATGATTAACCGGATCAAGATAGGGCGCTAACCACTGCTCCAGACTCTTCAACAAGGATTCATCGGAAAGGTCTGGCCAGGGGCCATCTTCCGGCTGCGAACAGTGCAGAAACATAACCCGCTGCCGCCAGCGTTCAATCTCTTCATTCCAGGGCAGGATCTGTAATCCCTGTTTACGGATTAGATTGATAAGAATCTGGTTTTTCTCCGGTAATGGAATCTCCTTCAATTCTTCACGGCTCACAACCAACACACCAATACGACGCTGCAACTCGCAACACATGCGCCCCTGTTGTCTGTCCCATTCAACGACTTTCTGTTGTTGCACTAGCCCTGCCAGCGCAGTTTCGAACAGCTTTTCGGGTAGAGGGGTCGCTAAAAAAACCCGATCTGTAGTCTGTCCCTGCGTTCCGCCGCAGTTTGCCACCGCTAACCAGTCATGCTTTATCAAGGGGTCAGTTTCAGCCAGACGCACAGCACGACCGCCACTCAGCTGATAGTCCCCTGCTCCCGCTCTGCGACGAGAAGCGATTCGATCTGGGTATGCCTGAGCAATCAGTAGCGCTGACAGTTCAGGGGTCGATAATCTTAGCGGTTGCGGTGAAACCTTACTAAGGTGTCTTTTACAATTTCTTCGATATTGCTGACTCAGCTGACGAATGCGCTGCAGCATCGATTTTTGAGATGCAGAACATGGGATATCCCCCCTCAGCCAGCTTAATCGCCGTTCAAAGTCTGCATCGCCGCTCAGAGGGTCCCTCTCGTTCAATAAAGCCGCGATATCACAGGCCAGTTCACTACAGCCTTTCTCCCAGCCCACTAACAGCAGATGAGCCAGACGAGGGTGCAGTGGCAACCGGGCCATCATCTCCCCGGCAGGAGTTAACTGCAGACCCTCATCAGCGGACTGAAGCGCCCCTAATCGAATAAGAAGGTCCCGCGCCTGAGAAAGCGCCGCATCAGGAGGCGGATTTAACCAACGAAGTTCTGCAGTATCCTCCACTCCCCAGCGGGCCAACTGTAGAGCCAGCGCAGTCAGATCTGTTGACATAATCTCTGGTGTTGCGTGTGGTGCAAGCTGCGCCTGCTGACTCTCAGACCAAAGCCGGTAACAGCTACCCGGCTCCATTCGGCCTGCTCGTCCGGCGCGCTGGATACTGGCTGCCCGTGACACTTTGCAGGTATGGAGCCGAGTCATACCACTGGCCGGATCAAGCCGGGCTTCGCGGCTTAATCCTGCATCTATCACCACCCGAATACCTTCTATTGTCAGGCTGGTTTCTGCGATATTGGTCGCCAGTACGATCTTTCGCTGCCCTGGTGGTGCAGGCTGTATCGCCCGCTGCTGATCCTGAATACTCAGGTCACCATAAAGAGGCGTCAGGACAATGTTTTTCTCAACC
>JAGPUU010000073.1 GCA_018067325.1 Amphritea sp. | reverse complement strand
ACCCCCTGCTGGAAACGCATTAAAAAGCTCGAAGATACCGGCATCATCAAAGCTCGGGTAGCATTGTTGAACAGTGCAAAAGTAGGTGCTGGGGTTTCTGTTTTTGTGCATTTGAAAACCCACAATCATGAAGACCTGTGGCTGGCGCGCTTTGCTGAAAGCATCACCGGCTTTGATGAGGTGATGGAATGCTACCGAATGGCCGGAGAGTGGGATTACCTGTTAAGAGTTGCCACTAAAGATATCGAATCTTTTGACCGTTTCTATAAAAAACTAATTACTGAAATAGATGGTTTAACCGATGTAACTTCCAGCTTTGCCATGGAGGAGATTAAATTCTCCACCTGTCTTCCGCTTCACAACATCTAAAAGTTTGCACCGCCCGCAGGCTTCTATATAGTTGACTCGATGATTACACGAGTATTATCCCCATGCGCCTGAGAAACCTGAACACTTTTATCAAAGTAGCGAGTCTGGGAAGTTTCCACGCTGCAGCCCAACAACTGCATGCCACTCAACCGGCTATATCAGCACGCATTAACACACTTGAAGAGGAGCTGGGGACCCAGCTTTTTATTCGCGATAAGAGCGGCACCCGGCTTTCTTCCCGAGGTGTACAGCTACTTCCCTATGCCAAGAAACTACTGGCGATCAGTCAGGAGATGAAGCAGCAAATCAGCGATCAAAACCCGCAAAAGGGCACGCTGCGCATCGGCATTACCGACACACTGGCGAATCTATATCTTTCTCCATTACTGAAACACTGGCAGCAACAGCATCCTTTAATGTCATTTGAGTTGATCAGTGATGTCACACCGACTCTGACTCGTCAGTTGCAAGAAAACCAACTGGATCTGGCCCTGATGGTGGCTGGAAATAACGACCAGCCCGAACTGGTGACAGAGCCCTTATGTAGTTACCCTCAACACTGGGTCGCGACACCGGAGCGGCTCGCTGAAAACCCCGTCACCAGCATAGAAGAACTCAGCCACTCCCCTATTCTAAGCTTTCCCCGTGACACCCGGCCCTGGGACTATCTGCAACAACTGTTTCGGTCCCTTGATGAAACACCTGTCTTTCATACCTGTAGTTCTGTCGCCAACCTGCTGACACTCACGCTTCAGGGAGCTGGAATGGCGCTCTTACCTGCGCCAATTGTCGAAGAACACCTGGCAAAAGGAATGTTAGTAGAGTTCAGCCCCGGCCCTAAACCACCGGAACTTGCATTCTGTGCATGCTGGCGGCTAGATGATGACCGGATTCTTCCTCAGCTGTTAGCTCAAAGCGGCCGGGAAATTATTATCACTACTGTCTAGGACATTAAGCTTGCGCCAAAACGACCAAAAACATAGACAGGACTTATAACTAAAACCCTGTATATAACGCTATTTATTTCTGTTTGATAAACATATACAGATTTTTTTTCTTATCTTTTTAAAGCTATTGAAACTATTCCTCTTTTCTAAGAAACTGACCTCCATAGAAAAACCAGACCGCAGTAAACCTGCCCGGTTTTCTGCAAAATTGCATGACTCTATCGCTGTCCTCAGATCGATACCCGATCAAGTTAAATCAGCAACACAGAGTCATAGTATTCCGGACCATGCATTAAGACTTCACCACCTGGCTATATTCGAGTCGGGGTTTACACTTAAGCAGGGTCTCACACACGTTTAAAGGAAGGTTAATATGAGCATTGCATACCTTAATGGCGAATACCTGCCACTAGAAGAAGCCCGCATCTCACCAATGGATCGCGGCTTTCTGTTTGGCGACGGTATCTACGAAGTAATTCCGTATTACAACGGTAAATCTGTAGGCCTGATGCCCCATATCAACCGTATGATCAACGGCCTTACTGAGATCGAGATCAAGAATAGTCACACCGCTGACGAGTGGAAAACCCTACTGAACGATCTGATTGCTAAAAACAGCGACCTGGGTACAAACCTGGGTGTATACGTTCACGTGTCTCGTGGTACTGACGTTAAGCGTTACCATGCGTATCCAGAAGGTGTAGAGCCAACTATCTTCTGTTTCGCCTTCGCTATCAAAGATCCTGAGCCAGCTGATCGCAGTCAAGTACACCAATACAGCATGGTTTCGACTGAAGACCTACGCTGGCAGCGCTGCCACATAAAATCGACTGCACTGCTAGGCAACGTTATCCATTTCCAGGAAGGCTACTCTACCGGTAACGATGAAGCCCTGCTTTTCAACGCTAAAGGCGAGCTGACCGAAGCCAGCTCATGTAACGTATTTATCGTTAAAGATGGCGTGATTGCGACCCCAATTCAGGACAACCAGATCCTGCCGGGTATCACCCGTCGCATCATCATCGATAGCATCAAAGCAGATGGTTCCCTGAAGGTTGAAGAGCGTATTATCACTCTGGAAGAAGCACAAAATGCTGATGAACTATGGGTTTCCAGCTCCTCTAAAGAGATCGCGCCGGTCACTAAACTGGATGGAAAGCCTGTCGGTAATGGCGAAGTTGGCGAGATCTGGGAAAAAGCATTCAAGATCTACACTGCGTCAAAGTACGACTTCTAAGCACTGCGTCAAAGTACGACTAGCAAGCACGGCTATTAAGTCCTGCGATTTAGCCCGACGATTTAGCCATAAAAAAAACGCACCTCGGTGCGTTTTTTTATGGCTAAAGAACAGTTACATACTCTAAATAGGCTTAGGCCTTACCCGCTTGCACGGCCATCAGGCACTCTACAGCCACTTCAGCATTCGCTAATCGTTGCAGACCCACGCCCTCCACTATCGCATAGGGCCGGTTAAGCCGCTTAATCTCACTCAAATGGCGCTGATAAAGCATCTCACGATCGTCTGGATTCTCCCGCAACAAGTCAGGCTCCCAGGGAAGATCGGGCATGCATAGCAGATAGACGTGGGATGACTCTTTCTCAACCCCCTCGATAATCTGCCCAGGGCAATACCCAAAAACCTCTTCAGCCCAGATTTTATAATTGATCATATCAGTATCGAAAATACCCATTGGCGCAACGGGATCAACCTCTGTCTGTTGATAGTCCAGATGTAATCCGCTCAATCGAATCAGCAGTTCAAGGTCGTAGTCAGGGCCATTTTCTTCCAGATAACAGCGAGCATACTCCAGTGCATAAGGCAGATTGAATTGTCTACCCAGGTGCTCTGCAATAGTGCTTTTCCCGGATGATTCCGCACCTGTAATAACAATCCTCATTAGGAAACGTCGCTCGCCAAGGGTTGAGCTTTAAGAGACCTGTGCCACTGAACCCAACCATAAATACCCAGCCCCAGAAAAATTGCATATTGGAAGGAGTATATCGGCGCGCCTTTAACCCAGTAGATGTAAATACCAAGCACATTGACGATACACCAGCCGACCCAGTTTTCCATCCGCTTACGTGCCTGAAGGAACTGAGCAAAAAAGCTTAATACGGTAGTGACAGAATCAAGCCACAACAGGGAGGGCTGAGGAATCCAACTAACCTTTGCTGCCAATGCTGTGATACCAAAGCCCCACCCAGCGATACAGAGAACTGAGGCAAAAAACAGAGCCAACTGCTTATCTCTGGCTAGCCATACCGGTACAAAAGGAGCTTCCTCTAGAGCCGTACTCCCTTTAGCCCAGACCCTCCAGCAGTACAGCTGAATCGGAATATAAGTAAGGTAAAGAATGCCATCGGAAACCAACTGCCACTCGGTAATCGCCAACCATGCGGAGATTGACGCCCACAGGATACCCAACGGCCAACCCCAAATACTCTGCCGGGCAATCAGGATAACCCCCAGAATAGCGCTCACAGTCGCTATAATTTCCAGAGGGGTACTACCCAACAATTGTAGCCACTCGATAGTCGCCAGGATATTATTTTCCATAAGAATATTTTTCGTTTTTCTCTTCAGCTAATAGTTTTCAATATTCAAATCCGACTGAATCAAATTCGGATCGGTGCACAGCGCATAGTAACGCTCATATTGAGCTGGATTATCAGCGCTTATACAACTAAAAGAATGCTTATTTATATAAAAAAGGCCTGCATCAAGCAGGCCCTTTTATTGACTCAACAGACTGACTCATCCCAGCGGCGGGTAATCCGTATAGCCCTCTGCTCCCTGGACATGAAACAGTTCGGGGCGCGGCGTGTTCTGTTCCTCATCCAGTTCCAGACGTTTTGGCAGATCCGGATTGGCAATAAATGGTACACCGAACGCAATAGCATCGGCTTTACCATCCGCCAACCACTGATTACCCTTAGCCTTATTGAACTGTTCATTAGCGATTACCGGGCCAGCAAACAACTCTTTTAACAGTGGAGTTAGGCTGTCTTCAGCCTCATGTTCACGGGTCGAAATAAAGGCGATGCTCCGTTTACCCAGCTCAGTCGCTACATAGCTAAAGGTCTCGACAGGGTTTGAGTCGCCCATATCATGGGCATCCATCCGTGGAGACAGATGTACAGCAACCCGATCCTTACCCCAAACATCGATACAAGCATCGGTGACTTCTAATAACAGGCGGGCACGATTTTCCAGTGAACCACCGTACACATCATCCCGCAGGTTAGTTTTATCCTGCAGGAACTGATCCAGTAGATAACCGTTCGCCCCATGCACATGTACACCGTCAAAACCGGCGGCTTTTGCATTAATCGCGCCCTGACGAAACGTTTCTACAACCTCTTTAATCTCACTCAGTGTTAAGGCACGAGGTTGTACGAAATCCTTTATTGGACGCACCAGACTGACATGCCCTTCTGGGCGTACAGCACTTGGCGCGACCGGCAACTCACCATTCAAATAAATAGGGTCTGACACGCGGCCTACATGCCATAGTTGAAGAAATATACGTCCACCCGCCTGATGGATAGCATCGGTGACCAGCTTCCAGCCTTGCACCTGCTCATCAGACCAGATTCCCGGTGTATTAGGGTAACCTATCCCCATAGGTGTAACGGAGGTTGCTTCAGAGAGGATCAGACCGGCACTGCTACGCTGGGCATAATACTCAGCCATTAATGCGTTTGGCACCCGCCCTTCATCGGCACGGCCACGGGTTAAAGGTGACATTACAATACGGTTTTTCAGGGTCAGGTCACCCAAAGTAACTGGATCAAATAAAGTTGGCATCGATAACTCCGGTAATTTGTTAAGAGCGGGTCTGAAGAAAAGCATTAATAAAAGTTATTCAATTAAAGCTGTTCATTTAAACGCGACAAAAATTGCGTAATAACCTCTTCATTACGGGCGAAGAAATTCCACTGACCTACTTTTTTTCTACTGATAAAACCAGCCCGCTGCAGCGTTGCAAGATGAGCTGAAACTGTGGACTGTGACAGACCTGTTTTCTGGTCGATCAAACCCGCACAAACGCCGAAACTTAGTGGATGCTCCTGATCTGAAAAATACAGCTCAGGTTGTTTTAACCAATTTAGAATATCTCTACGCACCGGGTGCGACAGCGCTTTGATCATCTCATCGAGTTCGGTAGAGCTCATACAATTCCTCTATAACGTTTATCTCTCAATCATCATATCGTTAAATCGCGATATAGCAATATATAATTCGTTTTTATTCGATATGTAGATACTTTGAATGTCTTATAAATTAAAAAATGGGTTCTCTATCCAGGTCTTTTCTATCGATCCCCCTTGCTGCTCAGCATTCAAATCCGAGTCGTTACTACTTTCATTACACTCGCCCGCTAGCCTTACTTGCTTTAAAAGTGTCTACCAGAATTTGAGCCTGATTAAACAAGGCATCAGATAGGCAAGGAGATGAATATTCAGCTAGCCTATGGGTATACGGTCGATAGCAGCTAGATTCAGTCAATTATCTGGAAAGCACTCTTACTTGATCGCTAAAGATCGGGACTAAAGCTGTAACTTTGCTAGTATCAAAGTATTGATGGTTTGATTGAAGATTTTTAACGCAGGTATGTTTCTGAAGAGAAGCTAACTCTGAGGCGCCTTTACTATTCTAATACAGTCATTTGAGTAGCCCATATGACAAAATCTAATTTCAGCAGTGCATCTGAAGTTGCGAACTCTCCTTGTGTCCGCAACTGCTGTTTAGATGAAAAAGACATCTGTATGGGGTGTTATCGTTCACTTGAAGAGATTCTAAACTGGCACCAGGCATCAGATGATGAAAAAAATGAGATTCTGACCTTATGTCAGCTTCGTAAACACCGACGTTATACCCTCTAATGAAGCAGTGATATAAACCGTTATTTTATATCACTCTTCTGCAGCATCACTTTTACGCGATTAACGTTAAGGTTAAATCTCTCCCTTGCTTTACCCCAATGACTCGACTTTTTTAAGAAGATCAGCGTATCTCAGACTTTCGCAACATCCAAAGCCACTCAACTGCCGTACTTTGTTACGAGCAAACAAAGGCACACTGATACCCGCCAGAAAGCGACACTGGGT
>JAGPUU010000360.1 GCA_018067325.1 Amphritea sp. | reverse complement strand
AATATTATGAGGTTGGATGAGCGGGTGAGGTCCCCGATAAATCGGTCTGCGCAACTTTCATCAAAGTGCTCGGCAACTTCTACGGATATGGCCAGGTCGCTACAGGGTAGGAAAGATAGATCACCGAAGGTATTATTTGTTTCGGCGGATTTAAAATCGACTTTGCGAAAGTCTATGCTGGTCGACAGAAGCTGCTCTGTTTTAACCCATTCGCCGTCCAGGCCAACCAACTTCTTTACTCCCAGGTTTTCAGCAGCGTAAAGCCAACTACCAATACCGCAGCCGAAGTCCATTACGGATTTAGGTTTATAGTTGGAAAATAATTTTGTTAAGAATTTTGTAGCTGAGCGTACAGAGCCCTCATATTGAGAGTGGTAAAATTTTTCATCATATTGTTCCATACTACGCTCCGCAAATTATTTTATATTACTTTAGAAGTAAAATAGCATCATGTTAATACTCGATTAATTGACTGGGGATTTCATAATTACTTAAGGTAACTACGATTAAATTATCCATCTGAATTGCTCGAACATGGCAGGCTAATCGACAAAACGGATTTCGGTACGGTATTCCAGTTACCCATTGACTAACACTATATTAAATATTTGTCTTCTTCTGAATAAAACCGTCGTTTGCGATAAGTCATATCCAACCCTCTAATCTTTTACTATAAAGATAGTGTGTTGCGCTGACCGATTGAATTCACAGTCGAAAGCGGTCATCTTTCACCAAAAAATATTATTCAATAAGTCTTCCCGAGCATATTCGTTTATACCATTCAGCTCATGCCCATTGCTTCCATCAGGTAGATTACACCGCAGCCTATACCAATCATCACCAGGTTGTAGGGAAGTTGGTTACGGACGATCTCAGTGTCTGTCGCATTAAAACGAGACTTCATAATAAAGTTCAGGCCGCTGAAGGTGCTACCGGACATCGCCAGCGCAGTGCCGAGAATATAACTGATGGCCATTAGGTTAGGCGTCGTGGTGATATCAGCCAGCAGACCGGCAAAGATGGCGACCAATGCCAGCTGATGGATGCCTAAATACGCCAGCCCAACAATCATCATCAGTACCAGCGAGGCTACACCCGCGCCCGTTTCAGTAAATGGTAGGCTGATCAGACCGACACCGATGCAGGCTTTTACGCCGGCAGCCAGTACGCCAGCACTCATAAATAGTGTGATCTCTGCACGACTCTCAGAAAGTTTTTCAGTTATATGCTGAGTTACTTTCTGGCTGGTTTTGTGAATACCTGTACGCAAGGTCAGCAGGCAAACAGGCACCACAATGGATAGCAGGGAAACTAGAAATATCGTTGGTAGAGAGGGTAGTTGCCAGCTAAGCAATAGAATCATCCCGATCAATGTGAATGGCATTGCCAGGGTGTTACTTTTAAGGGGGTATCCGGCGTAGCTTTGCAGCTCATTAGCGGACCGAAAGCGGGCCTCAACGATGCTCAGAAGCAAGCCGGTTACTGCGATAGCGATTGAGAAGGGGTAGACCTGAGATAATTCGACTCCGGGAACTTGCTCCAGAACCAGGGGTAGAATGCTAAGAAAAGGAGACCAGAGGACTGCCATGCCGAAACCCCGGCTAAGCACCAGTTGAGAGAGCTGATCGATTCCCTCTTTCTTCTTTATTTGATCACCTACAACAATCACCGATGAGAAGTTAGCGACGGATGAGAAGACGTGCATGCCCAGTAGGGTGGTGATAAAGCTACGAATGCCTGGCTTACTAACATCACAGCCCACATTACTGGCCATACCGATAAAACTGATCGCTGCTAACAGCATCGCCAGTTTCAGGTGTTCGCCAAAAAGCCTTTGCAGGTTGATGTCAGAGTCCTGGCTCCAGGCCAGTATTGCGGCAGCCACTCCGGCAGAGAAAAGGATAAGAATCTGCTGACGTTGTTTTGGCTTTAGCCGGGGTGTTTCTATAAGAATATAAAGCCAGGCCAGAGCCGTTGCGACCCCCGTTAGTCCTAAAGGTAGGACAGTATTCAACAAAGTAAGCAGGCACATGAGTAAAACGATGATGCCGGCTATACGGGCTCCAGGCCAATGGTTATGTAGGTTTGAGGTAAAACTATCGCTTCTCATTGTTGTGCCTGTAAATAAAAACTGGAAATTAGTTAATATATTAATTATATTATCAGCACATGTTAGCTTTTACCTGTGTAGAGGTAAATGGCTAGAAATCATTTGAATACTATTTTTAAGCAACAACTTTTGGTTGCTGAGCTCAGCGCTAGCTAGGATGGAAGGTCAGATATGTTAACAAAAGAACAGATAAAAACAGCGGCAGAGAAATTATATCAAGCAGAGAAAGACTGTACTCAAATTCCTGCATTGACGCTCGAGCATCCTGATATGACTATGGACGATGCTTATGCTGTCCAAAAAACCTGGGTTGATCAGAAGATCGCTAAAGGTGCAAAGGTTAAAGGTTATAAGATTGGTCTGACCTCTCGTGCGATGCAGATGTCTGTTAATATCGATCAGCCCGATTACGGTGTGCTGCTGGATGATATGTTCTTTGCTGATGGGGCCGAAATTAAAGCGTCTGACTTTCCAGATCCACGTATCGAAGTTGAGCTTGCTTTCGTACTTAAAGATCGACTTGAAGGCGAGAACGTCACAATTTTCGATGTATTGAATGCTACTGACTACGTTATTCCTTCCCTTGAGCTAATCGCAGCCCGTTGTCACCGTACCGACCCTGAAACTGGCTATACTCGTAAGGTCTACGACACTATCTCTGATAACGCGGCGAATGCCGGTATCATCCTGGGTGGTCGTCCGATTAAACCGATGGATATGGATCTGCGCTGGGCGGGTGCTTTGCTTTATTTGAACGGTCAGATTGAAGAGACGGGTATTGCAGCGGGTGTATTGGGACATCCAGCTAACGGCATTTGCTGGGTATGTAAACGTTTTGCGAAGCACGGTGTAGCTCTGGAGCCAGGCCAGGTTGTTCTGTCAGGTTCATTCACCCGTCCTGTTCCAGTAAAAGCGGGCGATACTGTTCATGCTGATTATGGCCCACTGGGCGGTATTTCAGTGAAATTTGTATAAGAGGGCGTTATGGAACTTCCTGTAAATAAATTCAAGCAGGGCCTTAAAGGTGACAAGCCTTTATGGGGGCTGTGGTTGGGTCTGCCTGATTCAAGTTGTGCCGAGATTGTTGCCGGGGCTGGTTTCGACTGGCTGTTAATTGACAGTGAGCATGCTCCGTTTGAACTGGATACAACGATGCGCCATCTGCAGGCTATCGCACCTTATGGTGTACCTGCGATTGTCCGCCCTGAAGAAGGCCGTACCGCTTTATTGAAACGTATTCTGGATATCGGTGCTCAAACGGTACTGGTACCTATGTGTGATACTGCTGAACAGGCTCGTGAGCTGGTTAAGGCCGTTAAATATCCGCCACAGGGTGTCCGTGGTTTGGGCAGTTCACTGGCTCGTGCAGCTAACTGGAATCGTATTCCCGGTTACCTGCAAAAAGCGAACGATGAGATCTGTCTTATTGTTCAGGCTGAGACGGTTACTGCGATGGCGAATCTTGAAGAGATCGCGGCGGTTGAAGGTGTTGATGCCGTCTTTATTGGGCCTTCTGATCTCTCTGCGTCAATGGGGCATATCGGTAATCCTGATCATCCCGAAGTGGTCGCTGCCATCGAGAACGGCTTTAACATCATCAACAATGCTGGAAAAGCGGCAGGCCTGCTTTGTATTAATCCGGCTAAAGCGCATCACTATGTTGAGAAAGGCGCCAAATTTGTCGGTGTTGGGGTTGATACGCTGTTGCTGAGCAATGGTGCGAAACAGCTGGCAGAAAGCTTCAAATCTGGTGGAGAGAAAACCGAGACCTCTCAGTCCAGTGGTTATTGAGTTAATCAAAAAAGTAATTTTAGAGGGCGCTGTATAGCGCAGGTTAAATAGTGCTCTTAACTGAGTGCTTTAAACAGAACTTTGAAAGAGTTAGTAGGTTTATAAATGACTAAAAATCCAATCGTTAATGGAAAGCTTGTATGTGTTGCGCTGAACGATTCTGAGCAGTTCAACGCGATGCAGGCTGAGTTCGCTGAAGCCCCTTATAAAGGCGCTCCAACACAGCCGGTTCTCTACTTTAAGCCGCATAACACCTGGAGCACTGATGGTGCTGTTGTTGAGTGGGCTGAGGGTGCTGATAGCATGGTTGTCGGTGCATCTCTGGCTGTTGTTTTTGGTAAAGAGTGCTGCCGTGTAAGTCAGGCTGAAGCGCTGGACTATGTTGAAGGTTATACGCTGGTTCATGACTTCTCCCTGGTTGAGCAGAACTACTATCGCCCTGATATCAAAGGCAAGTGTCTGGATACCACTGCACCAATCGGTGCTGAAGTTGTATCTATTGCAGATCCACAGGCATTGACGGTTATTACGTCAGTTAACGGTACCGTAGTAAACGAAACACCTGTTTCTCAGTTGGTTCGTGGTGTTGCTGAGTTGATTAGCACTATCTCTTACATCATGACTCTGCAGCCAGGCGATGTGATCGCCGTTGGTTTCCCAGGTCAGCGAGCGCCTGTTGCTAAAGGTGACAAGGTCAGCTCTGTGATTGATGGTGTAACTAAATTGAACAACGTACTTGGTAACTAAGAGGAGCTTACGAGAATGAAACACGCACGCGTACTTTTTAATGGCTCCACACTGGATGTAACAGTTGAAGAAGATGGTCAGCTGAAATCTAAAACTGATGGCCAGCTTATTAATGAAGCTGATGTTACCTGGCTTTCTCCTATTGCAGAGCCAGGCACTATTTTTGCTTTGGGTCTGAACTATGCAGACCATGCCGCTGAGCTGGCTTTTGCGCCACCTACAGAGCCTCTGGTATTCCTGAAGGGTGCTAACACTCTGACGGGTCATAAAGAGAATGCTTACCGTCCGGACAACATCGAGTTTCAACACTATGAGTGTGAGCTGGTTGCTGTCATTGGTAAAGAAGGTAAGAACATCTCCCGTGAAGATGCGATGGATTACATCTCTGGTTACACCGTTTGTAATGACTTTGCTATCCGTGACTATCTGGAAAACTACTACCGTCCGAATCTACGGGTTAAGAGCCGAGATTCACTTTGCCCTATCGGCCCATGGTTGATCGACAAAGATGACGTAGGTGATATTTCCGACCTGAAACTGACAACTCATGTAAATGGTGAGCTGACTCAGGAAGGCACTACCGCTGACATTATTTTTGATCTGCCTTTCCTGGTGGAATATCTGAGTAAAATTATGACCCTTAAGCCGGGCGATATGATTGCTACTGGTACTCCTAAAGGTCTGAAAGACATGCAGCCAGGCGACACTGTTGTCTGTGAAATTGAAAAAGTAGGCGCTCTGGTAACGAACATTGTTTCTGAGCAAGAGTTCTACGGCGATAAGTATTGAGGTAAAGATTGATGAGTGCACAACTACAAGAAAATATCGGTAAAGCAGAAGGCTACCTGGCGCGTTTTAAAGAGAACACTCTGGGCCACTACATCAACGGTGAGTGGACCCTGGGTAGCGGTGAAACTTTTGATAACACGTCACCTGTTGACCAAAGCTATCTGGGTAAAGTTGCTGCTGCATCAGAAGCAGATGTAAATGCTGCCTGTGAAGCTGCTGCTGCTGCCGCTGCGGGTTGGGCTGCTACACCGGGTGCCGAGCGTCGTAAGATCCTACACCGTCTGGGTGACGAGCTGGAGAAGCGCGCAGAAGAGATCGCGATGGTTGAATCGATGGACTGTGGTCAGGCGCT
>JAGPUU010000070.1 GCA_018067325.1 Amphritea sp. | reverse complement strand
GTCGATTACCAGTGAACCTGAATCAGATGAAGTGATAAAAAACACCAATACCAGAATAATCGCCAACGCTGAAGTAATACCTGACAATGGCAAATTATCCAACATCTGGAACATTGCCAGAGAGACATCACTCAGACCACTCGCCAGAGCGCCCGTACCGCTTTGCACCTGATCAAGCGCCTGAGCGCCAAAGGCTGCCATCCAGATAGCAGATACCACCGTAGGAATAAGCAATACCGCAATCATAAATTCACGTACTGTCCGGCCCCGAGATACCCGTGCGATAAACATCCCCACGAATGGAGACCAGGATATCCACCATGCCCAGTAGAATACTGTCCAGCCCGTGTAGAACTTCTCATCTTCACGTCCTACCCAGTTACTCAAGGGAACAATATCAGTCGCATAGCTACTGACGGTCAGTACCAGATTATTAAAGAATCCACCCACAGAGCCGGCAATTATGACAAACAGCAGTAATGCTGCAGCGATCAGCATATTAATATTACTGAGCAGTTTCACACCGCCTTCCAGACCACGTGTAACGGAGATAATTGCTATTGCTGATACCACAGCAATTATAACTATTTGAGTGGTGATACTATTCTCTATGCCAAACAGATAATTCAATCCGCCAGCAGCCTGAGAAGCACCTAAGCCCAGAGAGGTCGCTAAACCAAAGATGGTAGCCAATACCGCAATAATATCGATCACATGACCGATAGGACCCCATACTCGCTCGCCCAGTAGTGGATAAAACGCTGAACGAATCGTTAAAGGCAAGCCTTTATTGTAGGTAAAGAAGGCCAATGCCAACGCTACAACACCGTAGATAGCCCAGGGATGTAAACCCCAGTGAAACAAGGTTGCACCCATCGCTGAAGCAACAGCTTCAGGCGTATTTGGCACAGCATTTAGCGGAGTACCCCACCAGTCGGTATAGTACGCTACCGGTTCTGCAACGCTCCAGAACATCAGACCGATACCCATACCCGCAGCAAATAACATAGAGAACCATGACATACGGCTAAAATCGGGTTTTGCCTGATCTCCCCCCAAACGTATCCGACCGACCGGCAGCACTATCATTAATAGGCAGAACAACACAAAAACGTTACCGCCAATCATAAACAGCCAGTCAAAGGTTTCAATTGACCAGGTACGAGCGCCTTCCAGCATCACTTTTGCATCGGCAGGGAACGCCAGGGCAAGTACAATAAAGGTCAGGATAGCTAGCGCACTGGTGGTAAAAACCGGATTGTGAATATCCATTCCCAGTACCTGAACATTATCCTGCCCGGCCTTATAGTCAGAGGTATACTCAGCTGACTTAGGGCCGTTTTGAACTTTTTGGTTCATACAACTACTCCATATTATTTTTATATTGCTATCAGACGGAATGCAGATCACCGATGAATCGCCAGAGCCAAATAGTGTTATTTTCTGCAACCCTGCCTGACAGTTCCTACATCAAACCTTGACCTTTAAGCCCACAAAAGCTGTCGGTAATTTTTGCGCAAGAAGCGACCATCTTATGGGCAGTCTGGTTTTGATAGCTGACTTATAACGACAGAAAAAACAGTAAAATGCCTATTATCGACAGGCTGGGATTTGATCTAAAAATAGGCCATCGCAGAGGATGTATATATAATTAATTGCTAGAAACGACGCTTTAATAAAGCCTTTAAATCAACACAAAAAAACAGGCAAAAAAAACCACTCCAGAGCCGTGAACTTTGGAGTGGCTATAAATGCCTGGGTCTGAACATATCAGTAAATTCAGTTTTCGGGTCAGGCCGTTTCAAATCAAAGCAAAGTGCAAGAAACGAACTTAATATTACACAATAAAAACCGATTAAGACCACATTTAGCGGCACAATTTATGCAAATAACGACATTAACCAGACTTTTTAACAAAACCCATAACTAATAAATCACCTACATAACTCTATTAAGCAAATGCAAATCAGCGCAACACACCCTCTTCTAACAGAAGATCAAAGATCGCCTGTGCCTGCTCTGCAGCAGATTCATTCTGCATCACTTTACCTCCCTCACCCTGAGATTTAGCGGTGGCGGCTTTAAAGCGTTCAGCGGCGGTTTTAGCTTTTATAACTTTTAATCGCTTGGGTCTCTTTTTGGCTGGTGCTTCGCTCCAGCTTTCACGCAACTGATCGGTCGATGAATCTACGACTTCTATATCCATCATAGCGCGACTGGCAGGACCATAAGCACTTTGACGCGCATCCTGTGCCGCAGAGTCAATACTGGCAATAAACGGCAAACGAATCTTCAGTGAACGTCGCTGCCCTCTTGGAAGCGCCTGTAATACTTCCGCGACCCCCGCCTCAACAGAAATAATATCGGCCACCCGTGGCACAATAGGCCAACCCAGTTTTTCTGCCAATTGATAAGGCACCATTCCAGATGACTCGCCACCCTCTGCACGTACTCCTGTGAGTACTATATCCGGGGCGAACTGCTGCAGATATTCTCCTAAGGGCGCCACAGCATCAGCTGCCGGATCAAGTTCCAGCACCCGAACCGAGTTCAATCCCATGCCAGCATAACCTCTTAACCCCGGCTCCTTTGGATCACCCGCATGCAATACAACCAGACTATCGCCTCGCGTTGAGTCTCCCGTATCCAGTAGCTTCATCCCTAGCTCTACCGCACGACTATCCTGATCAGCCCGGCGTACACGCCCTGACTGCGGATGCTTGCCGACAGAGATTAGAGATACAATTTTCACATCTTTATCCGTTGCTGCTATAGATTGCTTAGGCTGCATCCTGGTCACCTCCCTCAGATTGCTGAGTGCGGAATTGCTGCACCAACTTCATCAGTTCATCGAGAATTTCCTGACTGTCACCAATCGTACTCAGCGCAGCGCGTTTCACCATGTCACAGCCGGCATCGGTATTAATAGCGATAACCTTGTCGCACTGACCGATACCCTGCATATGCTGAATCGCACCAGAGATCCCCACCGCTAAATAAACCCGTGCAGTCACCCAGGTACCCGTAGCACCGACCTGACGGACACGTGGCATAAAGCCATCATCCACCGCCACCCGGCTAGCACCTTCTGTTGCACCCAGGACGGATGCCGCAGTATGAAACTGATCCCAGTTATGAATACCGTTACCGGCAGCGAGAATAAACTCAGCCTCTGCCAGGGAGATCGCATTTGGATCTACGGCAACCTGTCCCTGGTCCTGCAGCTTAGCAATCACTGTAGGAACAGACCCCAGTTCAACCGGCAACGCCTCATGTCGGGTTTCATCAATCTGATCCGCACACTCCTGTGCCAGTAATAACAGTCTTGGCGTCGTACGAGTGATATCGATGGTACCTGCTGCACCTCGACAGATAGACGTCTGATTGTTCACCTGCCAGGCCTGTGCGGCAGGACGTTCGCCGATACGCGCCGCCAGGCGGGAACCCAGATCAGAGCCGCCATCCACACTATCTGGGAACAACCAGAAAGGTGGTTTATACGCAGATTCAACCTGTACCAGCGCAGCTAATCGCTGCTCTGGGCAGTAACCTTCATAGCCCTCGTCATCGAGCAGCAACAGCCGGTCAACACCGGCGGTATCGAAATGCTCCTCTTTACTCTGACCAAAACAAACCGCCAGAACCGCGCCATTGCCCTCGATGCCCGCAGCCAGTTTATGTGCCTGACCAATAACATCTTTATCCTGACCGGTCAGACGTCCGCCCACCATATCCGGTACAACCACCACATAAAAGTCAGGATTTTCAACCTGGTGTAGCGGTAGTAGAGTTTCCTGAGCTGCACTACTACGACGACCTTTACCGGAAGCCGCTGCATTACCTTTCAAACGATCAATTCGCTTGATTCCGTTTGGCCCAATAAAGCCTACATTATGAGGATTTTTACGCAGCAGCCCCGATGGTCCGCGGACTTCGGTTAATTCACCGCCAGCACCCGTATTGATATAAGTGTCATGCAGTGGATGCAAACGGTTACGGATGATCCGTTCGGCACGAGGGTCACGTCGCAAGACATCAAATGAATTTTGATCGGTCATTAGTGCAGCTCCTCGGCCAATTGATCTACCAGAATCTCAGCAATATCTTTTACTTGTGGGCGCGGTTCCACCACTCCCTCCAACATCGCTGTACATTGCTGGCAACCCACAGCGACCAGTTCTGCTCCGGTGGTGTTTACATCTTCCATACGCATATCAGCGATGCGGCGTTCACCCGGAATATCGGTAATCGGTGCACCACCGCCACCGCCACAGCAGCGAGAGCGGAAGCCAGAGCGTTCCATCTCAGCAATCTCGATACCCATTGAGCGTAGCAGCTCACGGGGTGCTTCGTATTCACCATTGTAGCGACCCAGATAACAGGGATCATGATAGGTGACTTTGCCACCAGTGAAGTTATTCAGTTTCAGGCTACCCTGCTGAACCAGCTCATTCAGGAAAGAGGTATGGTGCAGCACCTCCACTCCGTTCAGAGCATCTGAGCCAAAATCGTTATATTCATTTCGTAGGCAGTGATAGGCGTGTGGATCGGTAGTGACGATCTTGCTGAACTTATACTGCGATAACACGGCTAAGTTACGCGTTGCCAAACTCTGGAACGTCGCATCATCACCCAGTCGGCGCGCAACATCACCACAGTCCAATTCCTCATCACCCAGCACAGCAAAGTCTACGTTCGCAGCTTTCATCAGTTTCACAAAAGCCCTCAATATACGCTGACTGCGCATATCGAATGCCCCATCGGAAACCCAGAACAGTACTTGCGCTTCTTTTACGTCGCGCATCAGCGGCAAATTCTGATCTGCAGCCCAATTCGTTCGGCTGGCCGGTGCATAGCCGTTTGGATTATCGGTGGCGATAATATTATCCAGCACCTCTGCCCCTTTATTTGGCGTTTGGCCTTTCTCCATGGTCAGATAGCGGCGCATATCGACGATAGCATCCACATGCTCAATCATCATCGGACACTCTTCGACACAAGCGCGGCAAGTAGTACAGGACCAGAGAGTTTCGGGGTCAAGCAGACCCTCAGTAATGATCTGGTTCGGGCCGCCTTTAGCATTGCCCACGTCTTTACCAGGGTAAGCACTACCGGCATAGTTAGCGTCTGTTCCACCGGCCAGGCCGACCACCATATCCTGAATCAGCTTCTTCGGATTCAATGGCTGGCCTGCCGCAAACGCCGGACATACCGCTTCGCATTTACCGCACTGAACGCAGGCATCAAAGCCCAGCAACTGATTCCATTTAAAATCAGTTGGTTTAGCGACACCTAAGACGCCACCCACTTCGTGAGCAAGAGAAAGATCAACGGGTTTCAGGCCCGTAGAGCGACCCGCCCCAAAACGATCCTGACGCCGGTGAAATGCCAGATGCAATGCGCCGGCAAAAGCGTGCTTCATCGGGCCGCCCCAGGTCATTCCGAAGAACAACTCACCCATACCCCAGATAATTAAACCCGTCAGCACCAGTGTTAACAACACCCCACCAGTCCCTTCAGGCAAGACGCCTGCAGCAGGTAGTGTCAGCACAAAGAACGCACCAGCAAAGGCCAGCAAGCTCTTAGGCAAACGCATCCAGGGGCCTTTGGAGATCCGGCTGGGAGGATTTAAACGACGTTTAAATACGAACAATGCACCGACAAACATCAGCGCCAGTGAAGCCATCAGCGCCCAGGCCAGAATCTGGCTGTCGATACCCAGCAGATGAACCAGAATAATCAACACCGCAGAGAGAACAAAGCCTCCACCGGTTGCCGCATGGGTCTTGGACATGTATTTGTCACGTTCAACGATATCATGCAGATCATGCAGGTAGCGTCCTGGCATCGCCATCAGGCCCGCAATCAGATCGATCTGATCCGACTGCCCTGCCCGCCACAGATTAACCCGGCGTACGGCACCGATCACCATCAGCACCAGCGCCGTGACAATCAGAAAAGGATGTAACCACTCAAAAATCATAAGGTACCCTCATAAAAGGTATCGGGCTTTTGTACATGCCCTTTTTGCTTACCGACCTGCCCACCGTTTAACTTTTTAGACAGGTACGAGAGTTCATAAACTTGCAGATCTAGTCTGGTCGAACCTGAGCGTCATGAGCGCAGGAAGTGCAATGCATAAAGTTTACGGATGAGCGGAGCATAGCAGCGCTATGTGAGCACCAGCCGTAAACTTTTAACGCAGCAATTCCAAGCGCAATAGCTCAGATGCGATCAGAGATCTTTGCATAAGCGTAGAGCATCATACATCGCCGCATGCACGTTCCGCTGCGATACACAGTCACCCAGACGCCACAGAATCATACCGTCACCGGCTTCACTGAGAACCGGCTGAGGTTTGATATCAAACAACGCCTCATTGTTAATCTGGCCCTTATTACGCGACTCCCCTTTCAGAGCGTAAAACAGCTCTTCATTCGGACGAGTACCGTTTTCAACTACGATCTGATCAACCACCCGCTCTTCTCGCTGCGCGGTATACTCGTTCTCAAGAACGGCTACCAGGCTATCGCCTTCGCGATACACTTTTTCCAGCAAGAAGTCAGAGGTCATGATCACCTCTTTCTCATACAGAGAACGGTAGTAGGTTGGGAAAGTTGTACCACCAATGCCTACACCCGGTTTGATATCGTCGGTAACGATCTCAACCAAAGAGCCTTTCGCCGACAGATAATCAGCAGCCGACAGACCGGAGAACTCGCAGATGGTGTCGTAGATCAGTACGTTTTTACCCGGCTCAACCTTGCCGCTGAGAATATCCCAGCTAGAGACAACCAATCCCTCTGCAGCACCCCATTCAGGATTCTGATCAATAAAGGGAATACCACCGGTAGCGATCACACAAACATCGGGGTTCAGCTCACGAACCAATTCTTCATTCGCTTCGGTGCCCAAACGGACATCAACGCCCAGACGCTCAACTTCCATCGCCAACCAGCGAGTGATACCTGCGATCTGATCTCGCTGAGGCGCTTTAGATGCCAGCGTAATCTGACCACCCAGTTCATCAGCCTTCTCAATCAGAATAACCTCGTGGCCCCGTTCAGCCGCCACGCGGGCAGACTCCAGACCACCAGGCCCACCACCGATAACAACAACCTTACGAATCGGACCGGTCGTTTTCTCAATAATATGGGGCAGTCCCATGTACTCGCGAGAGGTCGCAGCATTCTGAATACAAAGTACATCCAGTCCCTGATACTGACGGTCGATACAGTAGTTCGCACCAACGCACTGACGAATCTGATCGACCTGATCATTTTTGATCTTGGCAATGATATGTGGGTCAGCAATATGGGCTCGAGTCATACCAACAAAGTCGACGTAACCGGCTTCGATAATACGTTTAGCCTGATTTGGATCTTTAATGTTCTGGGCATGAATCACCGGAACAGACACAACTTCTTTGATACCCGCCGCCAGATGTAAGAACGGCTCCGGTGGATAACTCATATTCGGGATAACGTTCGCCAGGGTATTGTGGGTATCACAACCCGAGCCAACCACACCGAAAAAGTCCAGCTCTCCGGTCGCATCATAATAAGCGGCGATCTCTTTCATATCCTCGTGATTCAAACCATCAGGATGGAATTCATCACCGGTGATACGCATACCGACAACAAAATCACGGCCAACTTCTGCACGCACGGCTTTCAGTACTTCCATACCAAAGCGCATACGGTTTTCGAAGCTGCCGCCCCACTTATCGGTACGTTTGTTAACCCGTGGAGACCAGAATTGATCGACCAGATGCTGGTGCACAGCAGAGAGCTCGACACCATCCAGACCACCCTCTTTGGCACGTCGCGCAGCCTGCGCAAAGTCACCGATGACCCGCCAGATATCTTCCTCTTCAATAATTTTACAGGTAGCCCGGTGAACAGGCTCACGGATACCGGAGGGAGACATCAGGTTAGTCCAGTTTTCACCATCCCAACGGGAACGACGTCCCATATGGGTAATCTGAATCATGATCTTACCGCCGTGCTTATGCACTGCATCCGCCAGATTCTGGAAATGCGGAATAATACGATCAGTAGACAGGTTAACCGAACTCCACCAGCTTTGAGGACTGTCGATGGATACCACGCTGGAACCACCACAAATACTCAGGCCACAGCCACCTTTGGCTTTTTCCTCGTAGTACTTAACGTAGCGATCAGTAGTCATACCGCCATCGGTCGCATAAACCTCGGCGTGAGCCGTGCTGACAATACGGTTGCGGATTGTCAGATTATTAATCTTTAAAGGCTCAAACAGAACATCAAACTGGGACATGATTCTTCACCCCGATACCTATTAAATGGGAGGATTGTTTAAAGCGCTACGCTTCAAACAATCCTCTACGCAAATATTTATATTTATGTATAAACGGTTTTTACCGTTTATCTCTTTCTTTACCCAAAAGGGTGAATGAAAGCGTGCGAGCGCAGATCAGACAAGGCAAAAGTTGGCGAGCAGCGCGGAGTTTAGTTTCCTAAATGAGCACTGCGAGCCAGCTTTTAACGCCGTATGATCAAGCACAGCAGCTTTCAACAGCCTTTTAAAGAGGCGTTACTTCAAAGTAACCCACTTCACAACCCTCTTCGGCAGCGCACTGTGTCTGCTCAGCCTTAGTTCGAACGTCATAACCCAGGCTTTCAGCGATCTGATCAAGGGCACCGGCAAACCAGCCCGTAAACATATAATCAACTTTACGATTTACTTTACCGTACTGATAAACAAAGGCAGAGTTTTCCAGGCGAACTTTGGCGGTGCCCGCTTCCAGATCCAATTCTTCAGTGATGAAGAAACCCCAACCCCTCTGTGACAGGCGCTTGAGGTAGTGATGCCAGATATCCGCGCCGCTCAGTCCGTGCTCCGCAGCTTCTTTTTCACACCAGTAATGAGCAGATTTATAACCCGCCTTATAGAGAATATCGGCATAGCGATCAGCACCGATCTCTTCCTCGATACCCATGTGATTATTAACAAAGAAGTGGCGTGGCACATACAGCATCGGCAGTGCATCGGTGGTCCATACTCCGGTTTCATCATTTACTTCAATTGGCATTTCTGGCGCATGTACACCCATAGTTCTTTACCTCAAATTCTTTTTATTTTTTAACTACAACTAAATTCTTTTATCCATTATTCCTGACGTAACGAGCGCAGATCACACAAGGCAAAAGTTGGCGAGCGGCGCGGAGCCATTGTGCCCCTTGGGTATTAGTTCACTAAGTGAGCACCGCGAGTCAGCTTTTAACGCTGTATGATCAAGCGCAGTAGTCAGGAACCCCAAACATCTTTAAGAAGGGTTACCCAATTCTCACCCATGATTTTGCGTACCTGGGTTTCAGAGAAACCATTGCGTAACAGTGCTTCAGTCAGGTTCGGGAATTCACCCACGGTACGAATACCTTTCGGGTTAATAATTTCGCCAAAACGGGTCAAACGGCGGGCGTAGCCTTTATCGTGGGTCAGGTACTCAAAGAAGTCATGACCATGGCCCTGAGTGAAGTCAGTACCGATACCGATCGCGTCTTCACCGACGATGTTGTAGATGTACTTAATCGCTTCAACGTAATCATCAATAGTGGCGTTCACACCGGCACGCAGGAACGGGGTAAACATGGTAACGCCGACGAAACCACCTTTATCAGCGATATACTTCAGTTCTTCGTCGGAACGGTTACGGGGATGTTCTTTCAGTCCGTTAGGCAAACAATGGGAGTAAGCAACTCGCTGCTTGGATTCGTCGATAACCTCTTTAGCGGTGTTTGGCCCTACGTGAGAC
>JAGPUU010000062.1 GCA_018067325.1 Amphritea sp. | reverse complement strand
AAAACTGCCGGCTCTATAAGCTCTGATCTCTTGTTCCTGATTTCTCAGAGTTTGGTCTTCTGAGCCTGAAAAGAGCTGCAGCTTAATCAGGCTTTTCAGCCAGGCTTTCCAGGTATGCTGGAAGTTGCATACTGAACAGATAGTCACGAGCATAACTGAGCAGGGTCGAAGCGGCCGGACTCAGCGATCGACCTTTACGGCTGACCAGGCAGATCTCCCTACGCATTAGTGGTTCTATTAATGGCACAAAGCGCAGTTCTTTAAATGACTCAGTGCTGGCAGCCAGAGCGGGCAGTACTGAGATTCCGATCCCTTGTCGGATTAATGCGGCCATACCTGCTGGATTCGATACCTCAAGCATCGCTTTGCGATCTGAAAGCTGAAACGCCCCGGCTTGCTTGAATTGATTCAGCTGGGCACGAATACCGGTGTCCGCTGAGAGAAACAGCAGGTCCTCTTCGATCAATTGTTGCCACTGTACCGTTGTTTCACTACTGAATGGGTGGTTAGCAGGCACAACAACACCGTAACGATCGGTTAGCACCGGTTGATAGTTAAGCTCCGGATGGGCTGAATGATTGGCTCCGATACCGAAATCGACACCGTTATCCAGCACTTTTTGTTCGATCTGCCCGGCGCTATCATCGTGCAAAGAGATGGCTATGTCAGGGAACTGCTTGCGGTAAGCTTCCACCACCGGTGGCAACAAGCGGCTGATAGTTGAAGGGGAGGCGGCGATAGCCACCTGTCCCTGTTGCTGCCCTGCAACTGCCTTCAGGTCGTTTATTGCGGTATCGAAATCAGAGATCAGTTTCTCTGCTACGGGTCGGAACTGCTCGCCTTCGTGGGTTAGTAATACCCGTCTGGTTGTGCGGTCAAACAGCGTTAGCCCGACCGATAGCTCCAGCTGCTTTACGGTAGCAGTAAGGCTAGATTGAGTAAGATGAAGCCGGCTGGCTGCCTGAGTAAAGCTGCCACAGTGAGCAACTTGTGTGAAGGCACGAAGATGGCGAATTGACAGGTTTCCTGACATTTATCGTATTTACCAATTAATTGATCATATTTTATCGTTTGAATGATAAATGATATTTCTGCATTATGACCAGCTATTTAGCTACCACTGATCTGACAGGTTGAGAAATGATTCCACGTATTGCTGAGATTGATAGTACCCAGAAGCGTTATCTGGACTTTATTGAAGCTTTAAAAAACAGTCACTTTGATGGCGAACTTAATCCTGATTATGCCAATAGAGTCGTACTCTCTACTGATAACAGTATTTATCAGGTGTTGCCTCAGGGCGTGGTTTATCCTAAGTCAGTTGAAGATCTGGTGGTATTAGCGGGTCTGGCAGCAAAGCCTGGTTTCAATGATATCGTTCTCAGTGCGCGTGGCGGAGGCACCGGTACTAATGGCCAGTCTTTGAGTGATGGCTTGATAGTCGATGTCTCGCGGCATATGAATCAGGTCCTCGAAATTAACGCTGAGGAGCGTTGGGTCCGGGTTCAGGGCGGGGTGGTTAAAGATCAACTTAATCTGGCATTGAAGCCTTACGGGTTGTTTTTTGCCCCGGAGCTTTCTACCAGTAACCGGGCCACTATCGGCGGAATGATCAATACCGACGCCAGTGGTCAGGGTTCATGTATGTACGGTAAGACCCGCGATCATGTGCTGGAGTTAAAGTCTGTTTTTCTTGATGGCACCCTATGGGGCTCTGGGCCGATCGATGATGAAACCCTGGAACAGATTAAACAACGGGATGACCGTGTAGGTGACGTGCATCGGGTCGTTGATCAGGTATTTACTGAACACCACGAACTAATAGAAGCAAAATTCCCTAAACTGAACCGCTGCCTGACGGGCTATGACCTTGCACACATTCGTGATGAAGAGGGGCGTTTCAACCTTAATTCTGTACTTTGTGGTGCTGAGGGATCGCTGGCGTTCATAGCTGAAGCGAAATTGAATGTTTTGCCAATTCCTAAATACTCAGCGCTGGTCAATTTAAAATACTCTGGTTTTCAGGACTCTCTGGAAGACGCTGCTGACCTGATGTCATGGGGGCCAACCTCAATTGAAACGGTTGACTCTAAAGTGTTAAACCTGGCCATGAACGACATCATCTGGGAATCAGTCAAAGACTATTTTCCTCAACATGAAGGAGAGCCCAGCATTCAGGGTATAAACCTGATTGAGTATACCGGCGATGATGAAGCGGAGTTGCGGCAAAAAATTGATAAGCTGACCGCTTATCTGGATACGGTATCGGGTAATCCTGGGAAAACCTTCGGTTATTCTGTTGTTTTCGGTACGGCGGAAGTAAATAAGATCTGTGGAATGCGGAAAAAATCGGTTGGTCTGCTGGGTAACGCTCAGGGTGAACGACGTCCAATTCCTTTCGTTGAAGATACGGCTGTGCCGCCGGAAAATCTGGCAGCTTACATCAAGGAGTTCCGTGAGTTACTCGACAGTCACAATTTGGCTTACGGTATGTTCGGCCATGTGGATGCCGGTGTATTACATGTTCGTCCAGCGATCGATATGAAAAACGAGGCTGAAG
>JAGPUU010000042.1 GCA_018067325.1 Amphritea sp. | reverse complement strand
GCGCATACAATGGGATTTGAGGAAGGTTTTAGATTCAATTCGCCAGCAGAGATATTCGCCGAACACGCCGCGCTTTCAGGCTTTAGAAACAGCGGTAAACGCTTCTTTGATATATCGGCACTCTCGACATTATCAGAAGGTGAATATCACGATATGAAGCCGGTTCGCTGGCCTGCGATAAAAGGAAGCAAGGCTGATTCGACTCGCCTGTTCAGCGACGGTCGGTTTAATACCCCATCCGGTCGTGCACGAATGCCACCCATCACACCTACCGCACCTATCAGTCAGGTATCAGAAACCTATCCACTGGTACTGAATACCGGACGAATTCGTGATCAATGGCATACGATGACCCGCACCGGCAAAGCCAGCCGATTACTGAATCATATCGATCAACCCTATGTAGAGCTATCGTTTCAGGATGCTGCGGATAAGGGGCTCGCTGAAAACGATCTGGTCGAGATACGTAGTGCTATCAGCCGCTGCCTGGCTCGAGCAAAAATTACGTCAGGCCAACCTGTCGGTTCAGTCTTTATGCCAATTCACTGGACTGCGCAGTTCGCCTCTCTGGCCCGGGTGGATAGTCTGTTTGCGTCGATTAAAGACCCCATCTCTGGACAACCTGAAGCAAAACACTGTCCGGTGAGTATCAATAAACTAAACATCCGCTGGCAGGCTATCCTGATTACAGAGAAGGAACTCGCTAATCTACCTTGCGAATACTGGAGTAAAATCCCTCTGAAAAGTGGCTTTCGCTATGAGCTGGCTGGCACTCAACTACCGGAAAACTGGAAAACTTGGATTAAATCAGTTGTAACCTTTAGCGATGACGACCAGGTCGAACTCAATTCAGGAGAGACATATCGATTAGTCAGCTTCAGTGATCAAATACCAGAACTGTTGTTCTTTGCTTCAACTGAAAAATTACCCAACAGCAATTGGTTAAGTAAGCAGTTCGACCAAATAACAGGTTCCCCCGCTCAGCGGATGGCGCTATTAGCGGGAAAGCCAGTGGATAACAATGATGACTCCGGCGCAATCGTTTGCAGCTGTTTCGAAGTGGGTGAAAAAAGCATTCGCCAGGCGATACGTCAGGGGGCTGACAATATTGATAAACTCGCCAAGCAACTTAAATGCGGCAGTAACTGCGGCTCCTGTCTGCCAGAAATCCGGGCGATGCTTTGATAAGAGACTCTAAAAAAGCATCTTGATAAAGTCCAGATAACCGTTGTCCCAAGCGATTCCTGCCCAGACTACCCAGGTCATATTAAGCATCATAAATACGGCGGCAGAACCCATATCTTTTGCCCGCCCTGCCAACTCGTGATACTCAGGCCCCCAACGATCAACTACCGCTTCTATCGCCGAGTTCACAATCTCGAAGGCTAACACCAGAAAACAGCAGCCCAACATCAACGCAAGCTGAGTGCCTGAATCGGCCAACCAGAAAGCTGCTGGCACCATGAACACTAGTGCGCTAACCTCATAACGAAAAGCGGGCTCTTCTACCCAGGCAGCCTTAATCCCTTGCATTGAATATTTAGTGGCGTAATAGAAACGAGAAACGCCGGTCCGTTTAATCTGGTGCATAAGCATGGCTACTTTCAATTGCGAAACCGGCATTAAAACATGAAAATAATGACCATACTATGACTCGTAAGGTACGGTAATATAGCCGCTACGACCCTAAGATTTGTCCAGCTGCTATACTGCTGTGGTTTCTAGGTAATTGAATCTTAACTGTTTAAAAAAATGACCGGGTGGGGCGAATTGCTGCGATATCAGTTTAAAAACTATCTGTTTGAATGTTATAGTTGCTTGCCGCAATAGATTTCGCATACGAAATGTTATTAACAGAATAATCTTGTTCACTATACGCTTCAGGATTAACCCAAAAGAGCTAACCGATATTCTATTTATAAAAGCTCTTTTTATTAACTTTGTATAATGAACTTTTGTTAACTACGTTTAATGTCTAAACACTTATAGCGAACTCTGCGGACCTCCAAGGACGTAATTATATTCTGCACAATAGCTGCAGATAAGTATGGAATATCACGCTTTCTCTGGAAATTGATCTTATCTAATGCAAAATAACGAAGTAGACATCCAACTGAGCAACCTTAGTCTGGATCAGTTAAATAGCCTGCTGGTAAAACTTGAACAAAAAACAGCAGCAAAAAAACAGGCCATTAAAGCTGCCAGTAAAGCCCCTCCTCGCACTCAAACCGATATTGAGAAACTTGCTGACCTACAGGGATTAGACCTGAGCGGTCTGATGCGGGAAATCTCTAAGCGCTAATCCAGAACGGCCCTGATAAATGACAACTGAAAAACAAACCGCGCGAATTAACCGCACCTTCTGCGTTGCCCCAATGATGGAGTGGACAGACCGCCATTGTCGTTATTTCCACCGCATCATCAGCCAGAATGCTGTTCTCTATACAGAGATGGTAACCACTGGCGCACTAATACATGGTGACCGGGAACGATTCCTGCAGTACAACCCGCAGGAACACCCGCTGGCACTGCAACTTGGCGGCAGCAACCCTGTCGACCTGACAACCTGCACCCAGATGGCTGAAGACTTTGGCTACGACGAGGTAAATCTTAATGTAGGCTGCCCCAGCGATCGGGTTCAGAACAATATGATCGGGGCCTGCCTGATGGCTCACCCCCAACTCGTCGCT
>JAGPUU010000033.1 GCA_018067325.1 Amphritea sp. | reverse complement strand
TTTCAGTGATGCCTTCGGCGGGATAGGCTTCTGCGCCTAGCAAACAGGATGTCGTCAATACGCAGGAACCCTGATTTTCGATACGGTATAACAGCAACTCCCGACCATTTGCATTACGCCCCATCACTTTCACAACACCGGAGACAACGATGATGTAATGGGTACAAGGGTCGCCCTGGTAGAACACCATCTGATTTGCAGGCAGCTCTACTTTGCTGGCACGGCTGAGTATTGCCAGACCCGCATCATCCAGTTGCTGAAGTACCGGAAACTGATCCGTTAACTGTTTTATATCATTCATTATCAGATGAATTGTCTGTAGACGTTCGCTGCGCTCTGACCGCCAACATCACATAACGAATATTGTAGGAAAACCCCAAAACCAGTGCGATCGGCATCGTAATCAGAAACACACTGCCAAATGCCGGCGTGGAAAGAAGATGCCCCAGCCATAGACAGAGAATACTGACAATGCCCACCGGCACTCCGGTACGTGCCATCATTTTTAACCAACGATCAGCCCGAACCTGCTTTTTATCGACTGTCATTTCTGCCTCCATAAATATGAACTGCGTAAGAATACGATTTATATTAGCCAAACAATAGCCCGACAATAAGATAACTAAACCGCCCCCTTGAATAGATTTCATATATCGCCACTGTTATTCAGCGGAATAGTAGGTATTCCGGTTGAGAGTTTTGCTATAATCTCCGGTCTTATATAAAACCACTACAAGAAGCCGCTGAGGATCTGTGCATGCCACAATATCGCTCCAAGACCTCCACCGCAGGTCGTAATATGGCCGGTGCCCGTGCACTATGGCGCGCCACTGGAATGAAAGATGACGATTTCCAGAAACCGATCATCGCTGTCGCCAACTCATTTACCCAGTTCGTTCCAGGGCACGTACACCTGAAAGATATGGGCCAACTGGTCGCTCGTGAGATTGAAAAAGCCGGCGGCGTGGCAAAAGAATTTAATACCATTGCGATCGACGACGGTATCGCCATGGGTCACGACGGGATGCTCTACTCTTTGCCTTCCCGGGATCTCATCGCAGACTCTGTTGAGTATATGGTCAACGCTCACTGTGCCGACGCATTAGTGTGCATCTCTAACTGTGACAAAATCACCCCAGGGATGCTGATGGCCGCTATGCGCCTCAATATTCCCGTTATCTTTGTTTCCGGCGGCCCAATGGAAGCAGGTAAGACAAAGCTTTCTGAGCACAAGCTGGATCTGGTTGACGCCATGGTAATGGCAGTTGATCCAACCGCTTCTGACGAGATGCTTGATGCGGTTGAACGATCTGCTTGTCCTACCTGTGGTTCTTGCTCAGGTATGTTCACCGCTAACTCAATGAACTGTCTAGCGGAAGCGCTGGGACTGGCTCTACCGGGTAACGGTACGATGCTGGCGACCCACGCGGACCGTAAAGAGTTATTCCTTCAGGCTGGTCGCAGCATCGTTGAAATAACTAAGCGCTATTACGAACAGGATGATGATTCTCTTCTGCCTCGCTCAATGGGCTTTAAAGCCTTTGAGAACGCGATGACGCTGGATATTGCAATGGGTGGCTCAACTAATACCATCCTGCACCTGCTAGCAATCGCCCAGGAAGCTGAAATCGACTTTACTATGGAGGACATTGATCGGCTCTCCAAAGTGGTACCACAGCTCTGTAAAGTCGCACCTAATACACCTCAGTACCATGTTGAAGATGTACACCGTGCCGGTGGTATTATGGCGATTTTGGGTGAACTGGATCGTGCCGGCAATCTGCATACCGATGCACCGACCGTTCATGCACCAACGATGAAAGATGCGTTGGATAAGTGGGACATTATGCGCAACCCTACCCCAGAGGTAATGGAATTTTTCAAAGCAGGTCCTGCTGGCATTCCAACTCAGGTAGCCTTCAGTCAGGCAACTCGATGGCCAACCCTCGATGGCGATCGTGCCAACGGTTGCATCCGTTCATTGGAAAATGCATTCTCCCTTGAAGGTGGCCTGGCCGTACTGCGCGGCAACATCGCGTTGGATGGTTGTGTTGTAAAAACCGCCGGTGTAGACGACTCTATTCTTGTATTTGAAGGTCCTGCACATATTACTGAGTCTCAGGATGAGGCTGTAGCCAATATTCTTGACGATCAGGTTAAGTCTGGCGATGTGGTTATCGTACGCTACGAAGGACCAAAAGGTGGGCCTGGCATGCAAGAGATGCTATATCCAACCTCTTACATCAAGTCCAAGGGTCTGGGTAAAGAGTGTGCACTGCTAACCGATGGCCGTTTCTCCGGCGGCACATCTGGCTTATCAATTGGCCATGTATCCCCTGAAGCTGGCGCTGGCGGCGCTATCGGTCTGGTACGTAACGGTGATCGAATCCGTATTGATATCCCTAACCGCACCATTGACGTATTACTGTCTGACGAAGAGCTGGCTATACGCCGTACTGAGCAAGATGCTCTGGGCTGGAAACCAGTAAAAGCTCGTCCTCGCAAGGTGTCTGCCGCACTGAAAGCCTATGCATTACTGGCAACATCGGCTGATAAAGGCGCAGTCAGAGATCTGGAACAACTGAAATAACCACCGTTCTGAAACAAAAAAGCAGCCACCTCTGGCTGCTTTTTTATATCTGTTCTTTTAGATCCTGTGCTCAGTAACCACTGAATACTTGCCAGATAAGCCGCAACGCCAGTGCTGTCACTAGTAATCGAAATATTATCTGGAATCGATCAGCGGGCACTTTCTTTAGAATATGCAAACCCACCCAGGTACCGGCGAAACCTCCGACAATCATCAGAAAAATCAACGGCAACCAGTCGGTGAAGGCGAAACCAATCAAGCCAAAAACACACATTTTCAGCAGATGCTGCACCGTCATACAGGTGGCGAAAGTGGCCACCGTACGATACTTTTCATAACTTAGCCGATAGACAAACGCGGCGACCAAAGGACCTGTTGCTCCGACAAACATAGTTACCAGCGTTGTACCCGCCCCGGCAAGAACCAGCCCCATTGGCGGCATCTCCTGTTTACTCAGTTTTGGTCCCCAGACCAGAAACAGAATAAATCCGGCAACACAGAGCTGAATTACCTCAACGGATAACTGAACAACCACAAAAAAGGCGATCAGAGCACCGATCACTGCGCCCGCCGTAAACAAGCGCACAAGCGACCAGTCTATATGCTCACGGGTAAGTATTGCCCTATTCCCATTCGATCCCAATTGCACTAACCCATGCACCGGAATCAAAGCGGCCGCCGGAACGACCGTGGCCATCACGGCAAGCAATAACACACCACCGCCAATGCCCATAGCGGCAGTCAGCATCGAAGTCAGGGTACTGGTAATAATAAGCAACAGGGCAGTATCAAGACCAACAAGTTCAGGTAACCAGTTCATCAATGTTCCTGCCATCTGGCTTATAAAGGAGATCTACCTTTGAGACTAAAAGGCACCGTCGTTAGGGTGTGTCATATCTCTGGGAAGAGCCTATTCGTTAAGCGAAGAGAGTACCTGATCCGCCCACTGCAAGCTGTGGCGATAGGCGACTTCATAAAAAGGACGGTCCAGCAGGCCACTCAAATCATCCCACTCGCCCCGCTCATAGTGTTGCACTTCTGTCAGAATTTCACCCATCTGATTAACCCGAGTCAGGATCGCTTGCTTGATCGCATCATTCAGAGGGATTTCATCCATCAACGTCTGCATCTCCATATCCATCATCGCATCCAACTGCGACAGCAACCCCACCATGAAGAAATTAATCGGCTGTGAATAACTAAGCATTTCCGCTAATAGCTCACACATCCGACCACGAATCAGCATCATCCGGGTCAGCTCAACCGGCTTACCGGACTGACCACTCAGTAGAAACAAAGTCGCCCATTTCTTCACCTGATCCATACCGATCATGGATATAGCGTGGGATATCGATTCAATCTGTTTCGGTGTACGAAAAGCCGCCGAATTCACCAGGCGAAGAATCTTATAAGCCATCACCGGATCATTGATGACTATCTGTTCCACTGAATCAGCAGTAGATGTTGAACTCTCAAGTTCAGCTAATAGCTCTAACAGCAATACTTTAGAGCTGGTAAAGCTCTTGCCCTTGATTGAAACAGGGCGACAGAGGAAAAAGCCCTGAAAGAGGTTAAAACCAAAACCGATAGCACGACGAAAATCGTCCTGACTTTCAACTTTATCGGCCAACAGATCAAGATGATACGGCTTACAGAAGTTAACCAGCTGTTTCAGCTCTGCATCGTCATGGCGTTGAATGTCAATTTTAACCACATGCATCACATCCAGCAGCGCTGTCTGTGCTTTATCACCGGTATAGTGAGTCAGCGCAAACCGATAGCCCTGCTGTTTACGCTCACGTATCACTGACACTAACTCTTTTGAAATGCCATCTTCGCGCAACAACTCAAAAATAACGCTGTCTCGTGGCAAATTCGGCAACATATCAGACAGCAACATGCTCTGAGTGAGTTTAACATAGAGCGGCAGGTGCTTGGTTTTGCCATCTGAAGAGGCAACAGCATAATTATTCAGAATCACCGATGCCGTTGCTTGCTCATCGGAAAACTCCTCGGGCAGCGTCCCATCGTCAGACCGATACAGCAGGCTGTAGGCTTCTACATCCTGGTTCTTATTAAATACCGGCTGCCTGGCTAATAATACTGAACCATCCTGAAGCAGTTCATCATCAAGCACTTTGCTCACTACTTATCCCCTAATCAGATACTTACGTCAGTATAACTCAACCTGCCCCGCTATAAGAACGGACAATGCAAAAAACTAATATTCTCATCTTTACATAAAAAACTAATCAATTATGACTCAGGTCTCAGTTTAGGTAGTTATCGTTTGACCATGCTATTGATGCACAATATTCTGATTACGCCCTCAAAGCATTGTATACAAGAATTGAAACAATGCGGGGATAACTAAAATTAGTCTTAATTAACTTAGATAATCTATGATCATTGCGCGCAGTTTTATTATCTTTATGTTGTTACTGATATCAACCCTATCCTATCAGCTATTGGCAGCTGAACGGCTAGAAGTTGAGATCCGCTCCACCATTCTGAATATCAGAGAAACCAGATCTACCATCAGCCCCGTGGTCGGAGTACTGAATCAGGGAGACCGACTCACCGCTACAACTACAGATATGCGTGATTGGTTAAACCTGGATGATGGCAGGGGATTCATCTCAATTAACTACGTATATGTGCTCTCTGAAACACCTGTGCTATTAGCGCCTCCTGAAGAAATAGAATCACAGACGCCACCCCCTACTGAGGCAAACAACACCCGGGTACCAGAAAGCCTCACTAAAAACGCTCAGCAAGTTTGCATTCAGAATAAAGTTAATAGTCAGCTTCCCATTGATTCATCCAGCAAGACCTGCCGCAAAAACCTCAATACACTGGGATATGAGTCTTGCCAACTGTTATTTAAGCTCTCTCTGACAAACAGCTGTAACGATAGCGAACAGCTAAGAGTCGTCTGCTCAGCAACGGCTCTTACGACTAACAGTCAAAAGAACCAAGCACTCTATGAACTCACCAACACCCGCATTGTCAGCAGTTCAGTCACCGAAACAACGATTATTTTGGAGTGGTTCCCCGCAGCTGAGTCAGCTACGATTCAGAAGATTGAACTGAGCAAGGGCCAGTGTGAGATAGCCTTATGATCCACCCAAATTAATAAAACTTCTCTGAAAGCCAGTACCAGAGAGTGTTAATGCATAAGAGACTTGTGCCTCCTTTCCAAAAAACCGCTGGCGGTCCCGCAACAACATCTACTATTATTGACTCTATTGCATGATGCATAGTCAACATAACAAGGAAGTAGATAGATGGAACAAAAACGTCTTTGCAGTGATTGTTTTATATTAGTTCGCGGGCAATTGATTAACCGCCATGGCAACCTGGTTGAACGAAACCATATTCATAACGATACAGTCTATGAATGTAATAGCTGCCATAACCTGATCTGTTTATCCCATGTTCCCCATGAGTGGAGTGTCATTGGGGTAGCTGAGCAGTTTGATGATCAACCCGCTCAATCTGCCTAATAGATGCTTGTAGCTTAATACCGTAGTTGTTTGCTGTTGCGGTAACTCTTTTCAGCTATACCCTCATCACCCTCCGTGATAAAAACCATATAGCACTGCCCGAAATAAAGTCTGTTCAACGACATATTCGCTGGGATTTCCAGCATGCAGATGAACCTGACGCCCTGCGCCATCTGGAAGTAGAGATCTCAGAGCGGCTCCGCCTGATGCTACTGGCGAAAGGTTTGCTTTAAGCGGTTTAAATTCCGCCCTTACCCTTTGCTACGACGGACATTTCCTTGCTTATAGGGGTCTGTTAAACTTGGCCCCCTAAAAGTTAAGTAAGCACCGGCCGATTGCCGGACACCCAACCCGCCAGTCCGGAACAACAGAATGTCTGCAGCGTCGCCAGAATCCTCCAAGCTATTTACTGCCTATCCATTCAGGTGGTTTCTAGCCCTGCTTGCAGTTCTGTTTATTTACCGTGGCTGGGTCGTTATCGATAGCCCCATAACTCTGTTCTATGACGAAGCCTACTACCTCGGTTGGGCTCAGACTCCAGATTGGGGATATTATTCCAAGCCGCCTATGGTTGGCTGGCTAATCGCCCTGACAACATCAATCTTTGGCAACGCAGAGTGGGCGGTAAAGCTGGCTGCACCGGTGCTCTATTCAAGTGCCGCAGTCCTGATCTACCGTACAGCCGATTTTCTCGCGGGCGCTAAAGCAGCGCTGGCCGCTGGGGCAATCTTCCTATTAATGCCTTTGGTGGGCTTCAATAGCCTCTTTATCACTACCGATGCGCCGCTGATCTTTTTCTGGTGCCTCTGCTTCTACGCTTTTCTCCAGGCTAAAACTCACAATAACTGGACCTGGTGGTTACTGGCCGGCGTGGCTGGCGGATTGGGCCTGCTATCGAAATATACCTTTGTTCTGCTGCCTGTAACATTTCTACTTTACGGCGCTATCAGCCCCGTCGGACGTCAGTTACTGTTGAATCCCCGCTTTTGGATGACCTGCCTGCTGGCAATCAGCTTTCTACTGCCCAACCTCTATTGGAACTACCAGCATGATTTCATCAGTTTCCAACACACCGCAGAAATATCCCATCAGACCAGCAGCTCACTGAGCTTCAGCCGACTAGTAGAATTCTGGGGCGGACAGTTATTCGTCTTCGGCCCGGTACTGCTTATCTATATGGTAATCCGTGGACTGAAACGCCAACCTCGAAGCGATACCGAAAAGCTATTATGGAGCCTTTTCTGGCCAACCTTTGCTGTTCTATCAATTCAGGCCCTTATGGCCCGGGCTAACGTCAACTGGGCGGGACCCGCCTATATCGGCGCATCCTTGCTCACCGGCTATTATCTGAGCCAAATAAAAGGTTATCGAATATTGATTATCGGACTGCTGGCTAACTTTCTGCTGGCGGTCTCTTTCTATCATTATGCTGCTGTCACTGATGCTTTGGGCATTGAGCGAAAACATGGCACTGATCCTTATAAACGCTTGCTTGGCTGGCCCGAATTTGTGAACAAGTTTCAACCCTGGTTTGATCAAAATCCAGACTATAAACTCGCCAGCGACTCTCGCAAACTACTGGCTTATTTTGGCTATTACATCTCCCCGCAGGATTTCAAAGGCGTAGCGCTGAGTGACGACAGTTACATCGAAGATCACTACGAACTAAAATACCCCCTATCCAAGAGCACAGAGAAGCAGTTCCTATTTGTCACTGAGGAAGATATTGAGGTAAAGCTAAACAGCTATTTCAGTGAAGTGACTCTACTGACAGAGCAAAAGCTCCAGCTATATAGCAACTTTGCCCGTTCAGCCAAGCTCTACAAGGTTAGCGGATTCAAGGGATTTTCAAGCAAGGTTGAGCAATAAACCCATGCCTACGAAAAAAACGTTCTCCGTGTTAAAGCAGAACAGAGCAGTACTTCTATTCTTGGCTTGTGCGGTTCTGTTAGTAAGCTTCCCGCAGATAGATCTGTTTGTAACTGGACTGTTCTATGACCCGCTGACAGAGAAGTTTATCTATAAAAACAACCCGGTTTTCAAACTCATATACTGGGTGTTTGCGGTGAT
>JAGPUU010000023.1 GCA_018067325.1 Amphritea sp. | reverse complement strand
TGCTACGACGGCTGTATCGAAATACTACGTCGTACCGGGCTGCTGAAGAAAGCTAATAAGCCAGCGGGGTCTTTGACCTTGCTTGAACGGAAGAGGCTCGAAATGGCCCGGGCGCTGGCGACTGAGCCAAAATTACTATTGCTGGATGAAATTGCAGGCGGTCTGACCGAGCAGGAATGCCTGGCGCTGGTTGGCACGATTCAGGATATCCATGCAGCAGGCACCACGATTATTTGGATCGAACATATCGTTCACGCATTGCTCTCTGTAGTCGGCCGTCTGATGGTGATCGATTTCGGTAAAAAACTGGATGATGGTGACCCACAAGAGGTGATGGATAACCCTAAAGTTCAGGAAATTTACATGGGGATCAGTGCCGAATGAGTAAATTAAAAATACAAAACCTTACCGCAGGGTACGGTGACTTTCAGGCTCTTTTCGGAATTGATCTCGAGCTGAATGCAAAAGAGACCGTTGCCATCATAGGTTCAAATGGTGCGGGCAAATCAACATTTATGCGCTCTATCGCCGGCTTACTAAAAAACACACCGGATGCGGTGCAGTTCAAAGGCGAGAACATAGGTGACCTACCCGCTAATAAAGTGGTTGAAAAAGGCATCGCTCTGGTACCTGAAGGTCGACGCCTTTTTCCATCGCTTTCGGTGGAAGAGAATCTATTAATGGGTGCCTATAGCAAACGTAAAGGCCCCTGGAATCTGAATCGTATTTACGAGCTGTTTCCGATTCTGAAAGAGAAAAGAAATAATCCGGGTACCGCGCTCTCCGGTGGTCAACAGCAGATGGTCGCGATTGGTAGAGCGCTGATGTCGAACCCTGAATTACTTCTGTGTGATGAGATTAGCCTAGGTCTGGCACCAACCACTGTTAAGGATATCTATAAGGCGTTTCCTGCAATTCAGGAAGATGGCACCACGGTATTAGTGGTCGAACAGGATATCAATCAGGCGATGGCAGTATCAGACCGCATTTATTGTTTTCAGGAAGGACGGGTATCCCTCGAAGGTAAGCCCGGTGAAGTGAGTAAGGATGACATTAAAGCTGCATATTTCGGGATGTGATTTATGGATTGGGTAAATACGATAGTACAAGGGGTCCTATTGGGCGGCCTGTACGCAATGTTTGCAACCGGACTGTCGTTAATGTTCGGTATTATGCGCCTGGTTAATATCGCCCATGGCGATTTTATTGTCCTGGCGTCCTATCTGGCGTTAGTGGTGGTTACCAGTCTTGGTTTGTCGCCGTTAATCAGCTTGGTAATCGTGGTGCCGCTAATGTTTGTGATTGGTTATGTGCTGCAGCGCTACCTACTTAACAAAACTCTGGGTGATGACATTCTGCCTCCTCTGCTAGTGACTTTTGGTATGTCAATTATTTTGCAGAACGTGTTGTTGGAAGTCTTCAGTGCAGATAGTCAGAAGCTCTCAGCCGGTGCTCTGGATATCGCCAGTATTACTGTCAGTGATCAGCTGAGTGTTGGCGTAATGCCGCTGATAGTCTTTATTAGTGGCGTGGCGATTGTGGGTGGTTTGCAGTTTCTGTTTTACAAAACGGAGCTGGGTCGCGCATTTCGCGCAACATCAGATGACCAGGATACAGCGCGCCTGATGGGAGTGAATAATTCTCATATCTTTGCTCTGGCAATGGCAATTGCCATGGCGGTTGTTGCTATAGCCGGTGTATTCCTGGCGATGCGTACTAACTTTGACCCAACCGTGGGTCCTGCTCGTCTGCTATATGGCTTTGAAGCGGTAATTATCGGTGGTCTGGGTAGTCTCTGGGGGACGCTTGCTGGTGGAATTATCCTTGGTGTTGCGCAGGCAGTGGGTGCTCAGATAGATCCGGGCTGGCAGATTATGACCGGTCATATTGTGTTCCTGGTGATCTTGATTTTTCGTCCCCGAGGACTGTTTCCTAGGAGTGTGGACTAATGAATACGCAAATGAAGACAGAGCAATTTTCAGTGGTACGTAATACCACTACTAGCAGGGGTGCGGCTGTTGTAACAGCGATGATACTGATCGCTCTGATCTCTGTTCCTTTTTGGGCAGGGCGTGCAGATCTACGGATGATCATTGAATTCGCCTATTACCTGTCGTTGGCACAGATGTGGAACCTGCTGGCAGGTTATGCCGGTCTGGTTTCTATCGGCCAGCAGGCCTTCGTTGGACTGGGCGGTTATATGCTGTTTGTGCTGGCGATCTATTTCAATGTACCGCCGATAATGGCTGTTTTTCTGTCGGGCCTTATTGTCGCACTGTTTGCCATTCCCACCGCTCTGACCGTATTTCGGTTACGTGGAGCCTATTTTGCAATTGGCACATGGGTTGTAGCTGAAGTGTATCGGTTGGGCTTTGCTCAGGTGACAACGCTGGGTGGTGGTTCGGGTCAGAGTTTACCGGCAAGCATCGTGCGCGAGATTGGTAGCGGTCGTTCTGAACGGGAGATGATTATCTACTTTACGGCACTGTTTATTGCGGTGGCATCGATTGGACTGGTGTATTGGTTACTACGTTCTAAGCACGGTTTATCACTCACAGCCATTCGTGATTCAGAAGCGGCATCGGATAGTCTTGGGGTAGATATCTTTAAGACTAAACTGGCTGTTTATGTGATCTCTGCAGGTATTACAGGTGTTGTTGGCGCGCTTATCTTCCTACAAAAATTGCGTATCTCCCCTGATGCTGCGTTTAACTTGCAGGACTGGACCGCGGCGGTAATCTTTATCGTGGTGATCGGCGGTATTGGCACTATTGAAGGCCCGATTATCGGTACGTTAATCTACTTCATTCTGCGGGGTGTATTGGCCGATTATGGTTCTGTTTATATGATAGTTCTGGGTGTTGTTGCTGTCGTTATGATGCTTAAAGCCCCACAGGGTGTTTGGGGATTTTTATCGAAAAAGTACGACTTGCATCTATTTCCTGTTCATCGTCGTCTTAAAGCTAAAGATGAACTGGAGTAAATAAGTATGCGTGAAGTCTATATCTGTGATGCCGTTCGAACACCGATAGGTCGATATGGTGGCGCGCTAGCTGGTATTAGAACTGATGATCTTGGTGCTATACCTATTAGAGCGCTGATGCACCGTAATCCTGGAATAGATTGGGACGACGTAGATGAATTGATTTATGGCTGTGCGAACCAAGCGGGTGAGGATAATCGCAACGTTGGTCGTATGGCACTGCTATTGGCGGGCCTTCCTGTCAGTGTACCAGCAACGACAGTTAATCGTTTGTGTGGCTCTGGTATGGATGCAGTGGGTATTGGAGCAAGGGCTATTAAATCAGACGAAGCTGATTTGGTTATTGCTGGAGGAGTGGAGTCGATGTCGCGGGCTCCATTCGTTATGGGAAAACCTGACCAAGCCGATAGTCGCGAACCTAAGGGGCTTTATGACACTACGATTGGGTGGCGTTTTATCAATAAAAAAATGGCATCTGAATACGGTGTGGATTCAATGCCGGAAACGGCTGAAAATGTAGCAGAGCAATTCAGTATTAGCCGGCAAGACCAGGATAGATTTGCGTTAATGAGTCAGCAGAAAAACGCTGCCGCTCAAGCGCGTGGGTTTTATAAGAATGAAATTGTACCGGTACATATTGCGCAGCGTAAAGCTGATCCTATTACGTTTGATCGGGATGAGCATCCGCGGCCAGGCATGACGTTAGATCAGTTAGCCGGACTCCGTGCTCCATTTCGTGAGGGGGGATCGGTAACAGCGGGAAATGCCTCAGGTGTTAACGATGGAGCTTGTGCGCTGATTCTGGCCTCTAAAGAGGCGGTAAATAAATACAATTTAAATCCGAAGGCCAAGGTTATTTCTATGGCTACTATCGGCGTAGAACCAAGAATCATGGGGTTTGGCCCCGCGCCGGCAATAAAAAAATTGCTAAAGCGTACTCAGATGACTTTGGAGCAAATTGATCTGATTGAATTGAATGAAGCTTTTGCTTCTCAAGCATTAGCAACCTTGAGGGATTTGGGAATTGCCGATGATGATCCC